>JBARAE010000780.1:0-5205 GCA_049791715.1 Micromonospora sp. | reverse complement strand
CCCCGCCTGTCTGTCGTCTCAGCCACGCATGAGGTCGTTCATCGTCCCGGCCATGGTGGTGACAGCAACGGCGGAGATGCAGAAAGGCTCGTCACCGGTTGTACGGTGACGAGTCTTCTGACCTGCTCATCTGGTGGGCGATACTGGGTTTGAACCAGTGACCTCTTCCGTGTCAAGGAAGCGCGCTCCCACTGCGCCAATCGCCCTCGTCTAATGCCGAGGTGGAGACGGGATTTGAACCCGTGTACACGGCTTTGCAGGCCGTTGCCTCGCCTCTCGGCCACTCCACCGAGGTTGCCCCCGACATGCGTGGCGGCATCTCCGAGCGGACGACGGGATTCGAACCCGCGACCCTCACCTTGGCAAGGTGATGCGCTACCAGCTGCGCTACGTCCGCGTGCCCCCGGTGTAACCGGTGACGGATGAGAACTTTAGCCGAGGCCAGGAACGGTTGCCAAATCGGGGTGCCCCTCGGCGCGCCTCCGGACGGGTGACCTCGTCCGCTACTGGTCAACCCGCCCATCGGTCGGGGCATTCCGGTAGCCCCTCCGCCGGCTGACGCCGCGACCTCGGGATCTGCCTGCGCGAACCCTGTGACCGCCCTCTCAGTTCCTTTTTACCGATGTCTCTAGTAAAAACTAAGGCACTAGTGCAAAAGCCACCCAGAGAGGGTGCCATGTTCAGGAACCAGCTACTAGCAACGACGGTGGCCTTCGCCACCGCCCTCGCGGTCCCGGTCTGGCTCGCCCCCGGCGCACCGGCCGGGACGTCCGGGATGACCGACGCCGGCGCGACGTCCGGCACCGCCGCCTCCTCCGACCAGTCCTCGACACCGGGCTCGGGCAGCGGCGCAGCCATGGACTGGAAGACCATGGACGAGCAGATGGCCAAGCGGGACAAGTCGTTCCCCGCGGCCACGAAGGGCGAAGGTGGCAAGGACCTCGCGCCCACCGTGCTCGCCGACGGCACCAAGGAGTTCCACCTCACCGCCGCCCCGACCAAGTGGGAGATCGAGCCGGGCAAGACCGTCGACGCCTGGGCCTTCAACGGAACGGTGCCGGGTCCCACGATCCATGTGAACGTCGGCGACAAGGTCAAGGTCGTGGTCGACAACAAGCTCCCCGAGTCGACCAGCGTGCACTGGCACGGCATGCAGGTGCCCAACAACATGGACGGCGTCTCCGACGTGACGCAGGACCCGGTCCCCCCGGGCAAGAGCTTCACGTACACCTGGGACGCGACGCGGCCGATGGTCACCTGGTACCACTCGCACCACGACGGCACCAAGCAGGTGACCAGCGGTCTGTACGGCGCCATCGAGGTGGGTGACATCCCGACGCCGGACAACATCAAGCCGAACCAGGTCGTGCTGATGCAGTTGCAGGACGCCGGCACGATCGGCATGACGATCAACGGAAAGTCGTTCCCGGCCACCAAGCCGATCGACGCGCACCTCGGCGAATGGGTCGAGATCACGTACATCAACGTGGGCACCATGGAGCACCCGATGCACCTGCACGGCGTCGACCAACTGGTCATCGCCAAGGACGGGTTCCCCCTGCCGGCGCCGTACAAGGCCGACACCGTCCCGGTGTCACCCGGCGAGCGCTACACCGTCCTGGTCCACGCCGACGCCAAGGGCACCTGGGCGTTCCACTGCCACATCTTCCCGCACTCGGAAGGGGCACAGGGAATGTTCGGCCTGTTCACGGAGATGCGCATCTCCTGATCGCGGGTAGCGGCCCCGCTCGGAGACCCGTCCCCGCCTCTCTCTTCCCCCTGTGCACGTCATGCGATTTTGGAGGTCTTGCCGTGCCCGTCAACTCATCAAGCCCCCCGGTACCGGACTCCCCGGGACCGGCCCCCCAGAGCTCGGCCGGCCGCGGTGGCATCGCGGCGTGGTTCGGCTCCCTGTTCCCGATGCTCACCGGCGGCGTCGCGCTGGGCCTGCTCGTCGGATTCGTCTTCATCGCGGTCGCCCGGCCGGGCAGCGCGCTGACCATGGCAGCGTCGGGACAGACGTCCGCCGCGAGCGCCGGTAAGTCCGCTCCGGGTGCCGGCAAGAAGCTCAGCTTCGACATCGAACTGGGCGACATGTACGTCAAGCCCGCCTCGATCAGCGTGCCCCGCGGCGCGGACGTGACGGTCAACGTCATCAACAAGGGAAATCAGCAGCACACGCTCGCGCTGGAGGGCGCGGACACCCCGATGCTCGACCCGGGTGGGTCGTCGACCTTCCACTGGGGCGTCATCAGCCGGTCCACGCAGGCGTGGTGCCTGGTGTCGGGCCACAAGGACGCCGGCATGCTGCTCGCGGTCAACGTCGAGGGCGAGCAGGCGCCGGCCGCGGCCGGCGGCAGCGCCGCGGGTGGCACCAGCGGTGGCAACGACGCGACGATCGATGCCAGCGCCAAGCCGGCCGCCGACTGGAAGGCGGTCGACCCGACGCTCCAGCCCGTCGAGGGCGGCACGACGCACAACGTCACGCTGCACGTCCAGGAGAAGACCATGGAGGTCGCCCCGGGCGTGAAGCAGGTTCGGTGGACCTACAACGGCACCGCCCCCGGCCCGATCCTGCACGGCAAGGTCGGTGACGTGTTCAACGTCCACCTGGTCAACGACGGCACCATGGAGCACTCCATCGACTTCCACGCCTCGAAGGTCGCGCCGAACGTCCAGATGCGGAAGATCAAGCCTGGTGAGTCGCTGGACTACCAGTTCAAGGCCCAGTTCGCCGGCATCTTCACGTACCACTGCGGGGCCGACCCGATGATCTACCACATGGGCAACGGCATGTACGGCGCCGTCGTCGTCGACCCGCCGCACCTCGACAAGGTGGACAAGGAGATCGTCCTCGTCCAGTCCGAGCTGAACCTCGGACCGCAGGGCCAGCCTGGTGACCTGAAGAAGATGATGTTGGGCAACGACGACGCGGTCGTCTTCAACGGCTACTACAACCAGTACGCCTTCGCCCCGATCAAGATCGCTCCCGGCGCCCGCGTCCGGGTCTGGCTCGACAACGCCGGCCCCAACCAGAACATGGCCTTCCACGTGGTCGGCACGATCTTCGACACCGTGTGGAAGGAAGGCGCGTACCGGTTGCAGCCGGGCAACGCGGAGCAAGGGGGCTCGCAGACCCTCGACCTGCAGCCCACTCAGGGCGGCTTCGTCGAATTCACCCTGCCCGACGCCGGGACCTATCCGTTCATCACGCACAAGATGATGAACATGTCCCGCGGCGCGGTCGGCATCTTCCAGGTAGGAGACACCCAGTGACCGCCACCGTCACCTCAACCACGACCAGCGTCCCGACCCCGCGGGCCAGCGCCGCCACCGGATTGCGGAACGCCCTTCCGTTCGCGATCGTCACCGTGTCCTCGGTACTGGCCGGCCTGATCCACTACGCGGTGGTGCCGGAGCACCGCAGCGAGTGGGTGGTGTACGCCGTGTTCTTCACGCTGCTCGGGGCGTTCCAGCTGATCTGGGCCGCGACGGTGTGGATCGCGCGACGCCGGCCGGTACTGATCGTCGGTGCTCTGGTGAACGCCGTGGCGATCGGTCTGTGGGTCCTCACGCGCACGGTCGGCCTTCCCTTCGGTCCGGAGGCCGGTGAGGCGGAGGCGGCCGGAGTGATCGACGTACTCTGCGTCCTCGCCGAGGCGGTGGTCCTCGTCACCGCCGTCGCGGCGCTGGTGGTTCCGATCCGCCGACGGGCGACCTGACCGGTGGCGGAAGGCGGGGGCGGGGACTGATCCTCGCCTTCCGCCTTCCCGTCGGCGGCCACCACGCTGCGTCCTAGTTTTTACCAATTGCTCGGGTAAAATGGTGGTCATGTTGACGGATGCTGGTGCGACCCCGGTGCTGGGCGAAAGTCGCGCCCGGGTCTTGAACGTGTTGCGCGCGGCCGGGGAACCGATGGCGGTCCAAGAGGTCGCGCAGCAGGCCGGCCTGCATCTGAACACGGCCCGCTTCCACCTCGACGCGTTGGTCGACGCGGGTCTTGCCGAGCGGGAGGCCGAGAGCCGGACCGTCCCCGGTCGTCCCCGGATGGTGTACCGGGCGGCTCCCAGCGACACGCCGGCGGGCCAGCGCAGCTATCGGCTGCTGGCCGAGATGCTGACCAGCGTGGTGGCGGGTTCGCTGCCCAATCCCAGCCAGGCCGCCGTGACGGCCGGCGAGGCGTGGGGTCGCTACCTCGCTGACCGGCCGGCACCGTCCCAGCGGATCGACGCCGCGGAGGGCGTGCGTCGTCTGTCGGCGGTTCTGGCCGACGCCGGCTTCGCGCCCGGCGAGGTCCGTGATCCGGCGAACCCGGTGATGCCGTTGCGGCACTGCCCGTTCCGGGAGGTCGCCGCGGAGCATCGCGAGGTGGTGTGCTCGTTGCACCTGGGCCTGATGCGGGGGGTGCTGGGGGAGGTACGCGCGCCGTTGGCCGCCGACCGACTCGAGCCGTTCGTCGAGCCGTCGCTGTGCCTGGCCTATCTGCGCGCCGCCGACCCTCGTCCCTGATCTCCCTGGTCAGCGAATTGGGGCCGGGACGGCCGGCAAAACCGCGCGCTGCGGCCGGAGCGGCCGGGAGAATCGGCGGCATGGACCTGCTGGAGACCTACCGACGCAGCCTGGCCGAGTTCACCGACCGGGTCGGCCAGGTCGGGCCCGCCCAGTGGTCGGAGCCGACGCCGTGCCCGGGGTGGGACGTGCGCACGCTGGTGAACCACGTGGTGAGCGAAGACCGGTGGACCGTGCCCATGCTGGCCGGCCGGACCATCGACCAGGTCGGCGACCGCTACTCCGGCGACCAGCTGGGTGCCGATCCGTTCGGAACGGCGCGGGAGGCGGCGGCCCAGGCGGAACTGGCGGCCACCCACCCGGGCGCGCTGGAGACCACCGTGCACCTCTCCGCGGGCGACACCCCGGCGGACGAGTACCTGCACCAGCTCGTCGCGGAACACCTGGTCCACGGCTGGGACCTGGCGGTGGCGATCGGCGCGGACCCGAGGATGGACCCCGACGCGGTGCGCGAGTGCGCGCGGTGGTTCGCCGAGCGGGCCGGCGACTACCGGGCCGGCCAGTTGACCCGGCCCGGCGTGACCGTGCCGTCGGACGCCGACGAGCAGGACCGGCTGATCGCGGCCTTCGGCCGGGACCCCGACTGGGCACCGGCCTGACCGCGGCGCCGCCGGGACGCCGCGCCCGACGTACGGC
>JBARAE010000779.1:0-3643 GCA_049791715.1 Micromonospora sp. | reverse complement strand
GCGGCGGTGCTCGCCGCCGCCCTGGCCCTGACCTCCGCCTGCACGAGCGGCGACGGCGACAAGCCGTCGAGCTGGCAGGGCGGCGGGGAGAGCAAGCCGAAGGCGGCGGCCACCATCACCGAGCCCCAGGCCGACGCGGCCGACGTGCCGGCCTCCACCGCCGTCACCTTCACCACCAAGGACGCCCAGGAGACCAGCGTCGAGCTGAAGGACTCGGCCGGCAAGACGGTCGAGGGCGAGCTCGCCGCCGACGGGAAGAGCTGGCTCCCCGACGGTGCCCTGGAGTACGCCGAGAAGTACACGGCGACGGTGACCGCGACCGGTGACGACGGCAAGCCCGCCACCGCGACCAGCAGCTTCACCACGATGGCCAAGCCCGCCCAGCAGATCCGGGTGACCAGCTTCCTCGGCGACAACCAGGTGGTGGGCGTGGGGATGCCGCTGATCATCCGGTTCAGCCGGGCCATCCCGGAGGACTACCGGGACGACGTCCAGCGCCGGATGACGGTGACCGCCAAGCCCGCCCAGGAGGGCGTCTGGCACTGGGTCAGCCCCACCGAGGTCCGCTACCGGCCGAAGACGTTCTGGCAGGCCAACACCACCGTGTCGTATCGGGTGCAGGCGGGTGGCCTGCCGCTGGGTGACGGCTGGTACGGGCGGTCCGACCTCACCGTCGACGTCAAGATCGGTCCGTCGTTCGTGATGACCGTCGACAACCGCACCAAGCGGATGACGGTCACCAAGGACGGCGAGGTGATCAAGACGATCCTGGTCAGCCTGGGCAAGAAGACCACCCCGTCGTCCAGCGGCACCATGGTGGTGATCGAGAAGCTCCGCAAGACGGTCTTCGACACCATGGAGGAGCTGGGCCCCGACGAGGGTTACCGCACGAAGATCGACTTTGCCCAGCGGCTGACCTGGGGTGGCGAGTTCATCCACGCGGCCCCCTGGTCCGAGGGGCAGCAGGGCTCGGTGAACGTCTCGCACGGCTGCGTGAACGTGTCGATGGCCGACGGCGCCTGGCTCTTCACCAACACCCGGATCGGCGACCCGATCACCGTCAAGGGCACCGAGCGGAAGCTGCAGAACGGCAACGGCTGGACCGACTGGAACCTCAGCTGGGACGAGTACGTCAAGGGCAGTGCACTGCCGTACGAGCCGCCGGCGCAGCCGAGCGACGAGGCCACCGACGAGCCGAGCACCGAGCCGACGCCCTGAACGAGCCCGCCCCGAGCGAGCACGGAGCAACCAACCGGAGCCCCCTCCCCGCCGGAGGGGGCTCCGCCGTTTCCGTGGAGCCGTTTCCGAGGACGCGGGGCAGGGAAAAAGCTCGCCGGCGCCCCGGGCAGGGCGGATGGGGGCAGTGCAACGACGGAAGCCCCCTCCCGAGGGAGAGGGCTTCCGGATCCGGGTGACTGATGGGAATTGAACCCACGACAACCGGGACCACAACCCGGTGCTCTGCCAACTGAGCTACAGCCACCATGCTCTCCGCACCGGTGAACCCGGGCGGGGCGCGGACTAATAATAGCCACACCTGTGGCGGCCCCGTCCAGCGGGTTGCGGCCCGCCGGCCGGGAGCGGAGCCGACCGCCGGGTCAGAGCTGGGCCGCGATGGCCTTGGCGCTTTCCACGTCCAGCCCCGGCAACGGCACGAAGATCGTCCGCCGGTAGTACTCCAACTCGCGGATGCTCTCCCGGATGTCCGCGAGGGCCCGGTGGGCCAGCCCCTTCTGCGGCTGGCCGAAGTACACCCGCGGGTACCAGCGCCGGCAGAGTTCCTTGATCGAGGAGACGTCGATCATCCGGTAGTGCAGGTGGGCGTCGAGGCGCCGCATGTCCCGGGCGATGAACCCCCGGTCGGTCGCGATCGAGTTGCCGCAGAGCGGCGCGCTGCGCGGGTCCTTGACGTGGGTGGTGACGTAGTCGAGGACCATGTCCTCGGCCTCGGCGAGGGTGACCGTGGAGCGGCGGACCTCCTCGGTCAGCCCGGACTTGCCGTGCATCGTCCGGACGATCTCCGGCATCGCGTCCAGCGCCGCCTCGTCGGCGTGGATGACCACGTCGACGCCCTCACCGAGCACGTTGAGGTCGGGGTCGGTGACGAGCGCGGCGACCTCGATCAGCGCGTCCCGGCCGAGGTCCAACCCGGTCATCTCACAGTCGATCCAGACGAGAAGATCAGCCACCGCAACAGACTACGCGCCGCCCACCTCCCCGCGCCTCGGCACCGTGGCCGGGCGAGACCGTTAGGGTTTCTCCGTGCCAGCCGAACCCGTCGCGCCACCCGCCGTCACCGACGACGACCCGGGCGGCCGTACGGTCCGCCGGCTCGTCACGGTGGTGGCGCTCGCGGCGGTGCTGCCCGCGCTCTACGTGCCCGGCCTGATCCACGACTTCTTCGACCTGAAGATCTACATGCGGGCGATGGACTGGTGGGCGGCGGGCAACCCGCTCTACGACTACGTCCAGCCGGACCGGGTGCAGGGCGCGCTCTACTTCACCTACCCGCCGTTCAGTGCGCTGCTGCTGCGGCCGTTCGCCCTGTTGCCGCTCGGCGTCACCATCGCGGCCTTCACCATTCTCACGGCGATCGGCGTGGTGGTGACGACGCGATGGCTGGTAGGGCCGATGATCGAGCGCCACGACCTGCCCCGGGTCTTCACGGTGACGGTCGCCGTCCTGCTGGCCTTCACGGTGGAGAGCACCCGGGAGACCATCACCTTCGGCCAGATCAACATGCTGCTGGTGGTGCTGATCCTGGCCGACCTGCTCTTCGCCGTACCGCAGGGGCGGCGCTGGGCCGGTGTGGGTGTGGGGCTCGCGACGGCGCTCAAGCTCTTCCCGGGCATCTTCATCGTCTATCTGCTGGCCACCCGGCGGTGGCGGGCGGCGGTGGTGGCCTCCGCGACGGCGGCGCTGGCCACCCTGCTGGCGGCTGCCGTCGCGCCGGCCGACTCGTGGCGCTTCTGGACTCACGAGCTGTGGGCCACCGACCGGGTCGGACGCACCGACTACACCGGGAACCAGTCGCTGTTCGGCCTGCTCAGCCGGATCACCGCGCCGGAGAAGCCCAGCCAGCTCCCCTGGTTGCTGCTGGTCGTCGCGGTCACCGGGTACGGGCTGTGGCGGGCGGCCCGGGCGGCACGGGCGGGCGACGCGCTCACCGGCCTCACCCTGACCGGGCTGGTGGGCGGCCTGGTCAGCCCGATCACCTGGACGCACCACCTCTACTGGTTCATCCCGTCGGTGGTGGTGCTGGTGGACGCGGCGCTGGACGCCGACGTGGCCACGGCCGAGGGGGTGCGCCGGCGGCGCTGGCTGCTGGCCCTCGCCATCGGCACCGCGTTCGTGATCATCTACGGGGTGGTGACCTTCCAGGACTGGGGCGTCGCCCCCGCCCGCACCGACAACCCCGCCGAGTTCGTCACCCGAAACGCATACGTGCTGCTCAGCCTGCTGCTGTTGGCCGTGCTGCCGGCGCGGCGGGATGAGCGCCATCGCGCAGTTGCACGCTGAAAGTTGCACCAAATGGACAGATCTCCCGAGCAGCGGCGTTCGGCGCTAATCTGGTCCCAACTACCTCAAGTATCTCCCAGGTAGCACCGATCCCCCCGGTGACGGTGGCCCTCCGCGTCGGCAG
>JBARAE010000778.1:0-2409 GCA_049791715.1 Micromonospora sp. | reverse complement strand
CCCCGGTGGTCATGCCTGCGATCATGGCATCCGGTCACGGTCGACGAGCCCGTGACGCGGCGACCGACGGCTTCAGCCGGCGGTGGTGACTCCCTCGCGGGCCTCCAGGGCCTGCTTGTAGAGCCGTCCGGCGCGGTACGACGAGCGCACCAGCGGCCCGCTCATCACGCCGGCGAAGCCGATCTCCTCGGCCTCCTCGCGCAGCTCGACGAACTCCTCCGGCTTGACCCAGCGGGTGACCGGGTGGTGCCGGGGAGAGGGGCGGAGGTACTGGGTGATGGTGATCAGCTCGCAGCCGGCCTCGTGCAGGTCGCGCAGCGCCTGGGAGACCTCGGCCCGCTCCTCGCCCATGCCCAGGATCAGGTTGCTCTTGGTGACCAGACCGTCGGCGCGGGCCTGCCGGATCACGTCCAGTGAGCGCTCGTAGCGGAACGCCGGCCGGATCCGCTTGAAGATCCGCGGCACGGTCTCGACGTTGTGCGCGAGCACCTCGGGCCGGGAGCTGAACACCTCGGCGAGCTGCTCGGGGACCGCGTTGAAGTCGGGGATCAGCAGCTCGACGCCGCAGCCGGACTGCAGGGCGTGGATCTGCCGGACGGTCTCCGCGTAGAGCCAGGCACCGCCGTCGGGCAGGTCGTCGCGGGCGACGCCGGTGATGGTGGCGTAGCGCAGCCCCATCGCGGCGACCGACTCGGCGACCCGGCGGGGCTCGTCGGCGTCGAACTCGGCCGGCTTGCCGGTGTCGATCTGGCAGAAGTCGCAGCGCCGGGTGCACTGGTCACCACCGATGAGAAAGGTGGCCTCCCGGTCCTCCCAGCACTCGTAGATGTTGGGGCAGCCGGCTTCCTGGCAGACCGTGTGCAGCCCCTCGCGCGAGACCAGCCCGCGCAGCTGGGTGTACTCCGGCCCCATCTTGGCCCTGACCTTGATCCACGGCGGCTTGCGCTCGATCGGCGTCTCGGCGTTGCGCGCCTCGATCCGCAGCATGCGTCGCCCCTCGGGGGCGACCGTCGCGGTACGCGCTGCCTGCTCAGTCGTCGGCGCGGAGTGCTCGATCGTCACATGGCCGAGCCTACGCCCGACGGTGGCCGTCGATGGACCTCGGGCGACCGCCGTCACGCCCCAGACGTTGTGACACCGGACACGAGCGGCGGAAAAAGGGCGTCACACGTGCGCCGGCCGGGTGCTACGGTCTCCGGCAACAGCGACGACGGAGCCGAGTAGCGCACCGGTCCCGCCAGTCCAGAGAGCCGCCGGTTGCTGCGAGGCGGTCTGGTCCCGGCGTGCGAAGACCCTCCCGAGCTGCGGGAAGAACGGCGTTCGCGCCCAGTAGAGCCCGCCGGCCGGCCCACGTTACGGGCGACGAACGAGGCTCCCGCTCCGGCGGGGGCGAAGGTGTGGTGGCACCGCGAGGTTCCCGCTCGCCCACACCTCCCTGGGGATCGCGTTGCGATTGATCAAGGAGGTAACCGCCGTGCAACGCATCCTTTCCACCCACCTCTCCACCCACGTCGGCGAGACCGTCCGGGTCGCCGGCTGGGTGCACCGCCGCCGGCTGCTCAAGTCGGTGGCCTTCCTGATCGTCCGGGACGCGGCCGGCCTGGCCCAGGTGGTGGTCACCGACCCGGCCGTCCGCGCCGAGCTGGAGCACCTCACCGAGGAGACGGTCGTCGAGGTCACCGCCACGGTGGTCGCGAACGACACCGCGCCCGCCGGGGTCGAGCTCGTCGACCCGGCGGTACGACCGCTCGGCCCGCCCGCCGTGCCGCCGCCGTTCGACCTGTACCGGCCCACGCTGACGGCGACCCTGCCCACCCAGCTCGACAACGCGCCGATCGCGCTGCGCCATCCGTCGCGTTCGGCGGCGCTGCGGATCTCGGCGGCGAGTGTGGCCGGTTTCCGGGCCGCCCTGGACGCCCGCGACTTCACCGAGATCCACACTCCGAAGGTGGTCGGGTCGTCCACCGAGAGCGGGGCGAACGTCTTCGCGCTGGACTGGTTCGGCCGGCCCGCGTACCTGGCCCAGTCGCCGCAGTTCTACAAGCAGCTCATGGTCGGGGTCTTCGAGCGGGTGTACGAGGTCGGGCCGGTGTTCCGCGCGGAGCCGCACGACACCGTCCGGCACCTGGCCCAGTACACGTCGCTCGACGCCGAACTGGGCTTCATCGCCGACCACCGGGACGTGATGGCCGTCCTGCGGGACACCCTGGCCGGGATGCTCGGCGCGGTGACCGACCGGGCCGGCGCCGCACTGGCCACCCTCGGGGTCGAGGCGCCGGAGGTGCCCGCCGAGATCCCGGCGGTGCACTTCACCGAGGCGCTGAAGATCGCCGGGGCGCCGGCCGACGAGCCGGACCTCGCCCCGGCGCACGAGCGGGCGCTGGGGGAGTGGGCCCGGCGCGAGCACGG
>JBARAE010000777.1:0-3626 GCA_049791715.1 Micromonospora sp. | reverse complement strand
GGGCACGGCGACCTGGCGCGGGCCGGCCACCGACGGGCCGCCGGCGGAGCCGCTGCCCGCCGACACGGTCCTGGTGCTGACCGCGAAGTCACAGGACACCGAGGCGGCGCTGGCCACCTGGGTCGACGCGCCGGTCGAGGGCGGCGGCACCGCGGGGGAGCGGCTGCCGCTGTTCCTCGCCCAGAACGGGGTGGCCAACGAGCGGGCCGCGCTCCGGCTCTTCGCCCGGGTGCACCCGGTCTGCGTCTGGCTGCCCGCCACCCACCTGGAACCCGGTGTGGTCGTCGCCAACGGGTACCCGCACCCCGGAATGCTGCACCTCGGCCGCTACCCGTCCGGGGCGGACGACACCAGCCGGGCCGTCGCGGCCGACCTGACCGCTGCCGGATTCGTCGCGCCGGTCCGCGAGGACGTGATGCGCTGGAAGTACGGGAAGCTGCTCAGCAACCTCGGTAACGGCCTCCAGGCGCTGCTCGGCCGGGACGTACCGGATGCGCTCGCCGAGCGGGTGCGGGCGGAGGCCGTCGCGGTGCTCGCCGCCGCCGGGATCGCCCACACCACGCCCGAGGAGGAGGCGGCCGAGCGCGGCGACAACGTGCAGCACCGGCCGGTCGACGGCGCGGAGCGGGCCGGCGGCTCCACCTGGCAGAGCCTCGCCCGGGGGGCGGGCAGCGCCGAGGCCGACCACCTCAACGGGGAGATCGTGCTGCTCGGCCGGCTGCACGGCGTACCGACGCCGGCGAACGCGGCCGTCCAGACCGCCGTCCGCCGTGCGGTCCGCGAGCGGATCCCGGCCGGCGGCTTCCCCCGCGTCGAACTGGAGAAACTGATCGGCTGACCGGGCAACCACACCCCGCTCGCCAGGCGTGTCCCCTGCGAACACGGGGAGGTGGCAGGTGCCCGACAGCGACGGATTCGACGAGTTCTACCGGGGCAGCCGGCAACGGCTGCTCGGCTTCGTCTACGTGCTCACCGGCAACCTCGCCGAGGCCCAGGACGCCGTGCAGGAGGCGTACATCCGGGCCTGGCAGCGCTGGTCGACGGTCAGCCGGTACGACGACCCGGAGGCGTGGGTGCGCGTGGTGGCCAGCCGGATCGCGGTGAGCCGCTGGCGCAGCCTGCGCAGCCGGGGCCGGGCCTACCTGCGGCACGGGGCCGAGGAGAGCATCCCCGCTCCGAGCACCGACACCGTCGAGGTGGTGGCCGCGCTGCGCCGGCTCCCCGAGGAGCAGCGCACCGCCATCGCGCTCTACTACCTGCTCGGCATGCCGGTCGCCGAGGTGGCCCGGGAGACCGAGGCGCCGATCGGCACGGTCAAGGCGCGGCTCTCCCGGGGCCGCGCCGCGCTCGCCGGGCTGCTCGCGGTCGTGGATCTGGAGGAGGAGGCCGCCGATGCGTAACGATTTTGTCGAACTGGTGCACCGGAACCTGCGAGACGTGCGCTGGCCCGAGCCGACCGAGATCCGGGCCCGCGCCCGCCGCCGCAGTCGACACACGGCGGTGGCGACCGCTGCGGCGGTGCTGGTGGTCGCCTCGATCTCCACCGTCGTCGTGGGCCGAGCCGGCACGCATGCGCCATCCCCGGCTGCCGTCCCGCGACCGGCCGCCGGTGGACACGCCGAGATCCCGGTGGAGGCGATGCTGACCCCGGCTGACGTACCGGTGAAGAGCGACGAGCGGCTCGGCGACACGGGCCTCGGTGAGCGGGTCCGGCTCGACGACGTCCTCCGGACGTGCGCGCAGGACCAGGGGCTCCCGGCGGACGAGACCGTGTCGCGCTACTCCCGCTCGCAGACCCTCATCGGGACCGCCGCGGTGAGTGGCTTCGCCCCGAACCGGAGGCCGGTCGTCAGTCAGGACGTCTACCGACTGGAGGCCGGAACGGCGAGCCGGGTCTTCGCCGAACTCGACCGGCTCGTGGCAGCCTGCCCTTCGTGGCAGGCGGTGAGCCCGGTCCAGGGGGACGAGGGGATGGTCACCGCCCCGGTGGTGCACCGCTGGACGGTGGCGGCGAGGGACTTCGCCGGTGACCAGGCGGCTCTGCTGCGGCACACCACCTCCGTGCCGGTGGACGCGGCGACCGGCAAACGGGTCGGCATCCCGCCCCCGCCCGAGGAGACGGTGGTCGTCCGGGTCGGAGATCTGGTCAGCGTCCTGGTGCCGGGAGAGCCCCTGCGTCCCGGCGTGCCGGGGAACACCGTGACCGAGGCGGGACTGCTCGACATCGCCCGCGCCGCGGCCGGCCGGATGTGTGCCGCCGCCAACCCAGGCTGCTGACGCGAAGAGGCCCCCACCGTGGACGGTGGGGGCCCCTTCGCGAACCGCTACAGCGGGATGTTGCCGTGCTTCTTCGGCGGCAGCGTCTCCCGCTTGGTACGCAGCACCCGCAGCGCCCGGACGATCTGGGTACGCGTCTCGTGCGGGGGGATCACGCCGTCGACGTAGCCGCGCTCGGCGGCGATGTACGGGTTGGCGAAGGTGTCCTCGTACTCGGCGATCTTCTCGGCCCGGACTGCGGCCGGGTCCTCGGCGTTCGCCAGCTCCTGCCGGTAGAGGATGTTCACCGCGCCCTGTGCGCCCATGACCGCGATCTGGGCGGTCGGCCAGGCGAAGTTCAAATCCGCGCCGAGGTGCTTGGAACCCATCACGTCGTACGCGCCGCCGTACGCCTTCCGGGTGATCACCGTGACCTTCGGGACGGTGGCCTCGGCGTACGCGTAGATGAGCTTCGCGCCGCGGCGGATGATGCCGTCCCACTCCTGCCCGGTGCCGGGGAGGAAGCCGGGAACGTCCACGAAGGTCAACACCGGGATGTTGAACGCGTCGCAGGTGCGCACAAACCGGGCCGCCTTCTCCGAGGCGGCGATGTCCAGCGTGCCGGCGAAGTGCATCGGCTGGTTCGCCACCACGCCCACCGGCCGGCCCTCGACCCGGCCGAAGCCGACCACCAGGTTCTGCGCGTAGAGCGGCTGGACCTCCAGGAACTCCCCGTCGTCCAGGACGTGCTCGATGACCCGGTGGATGTCGTACGGCTGGTTCGCCGAGTCCGGGATCAGCGTGTCCAGTTCCCGGTCCTCATCGGTGATGTCGAGCTCCGCCGGGGCCTCGTAGACCACCGGCTCGTCCAGGTTGTTCGACGGCAGGTACGACAGCAGCGCCTTGACGTACTCGATCGCGTCCTCCTCGTCGCTGCCGAGGTAGTGCGCGTTGCCGCTGCGCGCGTTGTGGGTGCGCGCGCCGCCCAGCTCCTCCATCCCGACGTCCTCGCCGGTGACCGTCTTGATCACGTCGGGGCCGGTGATGAACATGTGCGACGTCTGGTCGACCATCACGGTGAAGTCGGTGACCGCCGGGGAGTAGACCGCGCCGCCCGCGCACGGGCCCATGATCAGCGAGATCTGCGGGATGACGCCGCTGGCCCGCACGTTGCGGAAGAAGATCTCGCCGTAGAGGCCGAGCGAGGCGACCCCCTCCTGGATCCGGGCGCCGCCGGAGTCGTTGATGCCGACGACCGGGCAGCCGATCTTCATGGCCAGGTCCATCACCTTGACGATCTTCTCGCCGAAGACCTCGCCGAGGGAGCCGCCGAAGACGGTGAAGTCCTGCGCGAAGACGCAGACCTGCCG
>JBARAE010000776.1:0-3108 GCA_049791715.1 Micromonospora sp. | reverse complement strand
GCGCGGGCCGCCGGCGGGTACCTGAGCAGGCCCGCGCCGGCGTGCAGGCGCAGCAGCGTCCGCAGGATCTCGGTGGCGTCGTGGTCGTGCACCCCGCGTTCGTAGCCCTCGTCGTAGCGAGCCTCGGCGAACCGGCGGACCAGGTCCCGCAGGTCGGCGGAGTCGGCCGCCGCCGCCCGCAGTGCATCCAGGGTCAGCCCGTCCCGGCCCGCCTCCGCCGCAGCGAGGATCGCCGTGGCCAGGTACTCCGCCCGGTACACCTGGGGCGACTCGGAGACCAGCAGTTGGTCCCAGAACCGGCGGGTCCGCGCGAATTCCTCGTCCCGGACCGGAGCACGGTAGTCGGTGCCGGTCACCGCGACCGCCATCCCACCGTCGTGCGGCACCACCGTCACGTCGATCGGCTGGGTGTTCACCGCGAACCGGTGCCGGCCCAGCCGGATCGTCTCCCCGCCGTCGGCGTACAGGTCGAGCCGGTCGCGCAGGCCGCGGCCGGCCTCCTGGCGGGCGGCCCGGATCCGGCCGTCCAGCTCCTCGGCCCGCACCGGGTCACCGAGGCCGCGCAGCTCCTCGACGACCGCGCGGAGCTTGCCGACCATCGGGTCCGCCGCGAAGTAGGTGTTGATCTCGTCCAGTGAGTTCAGCGTGCCGACCCGGCGCTGCACGGCCACGAGGATGCGGTCCGCCGACGAGACCAGCCGGTCGGCCCGCCGCGCCCGCTCGTCGAGCAGAGCCTGCTTGCGGGAGGAGAACGCCTCGTAGATCTCCGTCCGCCGGGTCGCCAGCTCGGTGAGGAAGTCGTCGAACTCCCCGAACCGCGATTCCAGGTCCTCCACCCGCAGCAGCAGCCGACCGAGCTGCTCGTCGCAGCGCTCAGCGGTGTCCGCGGCCGCGAGCGCCCCGGTCACCGCCTGCCCGAGCAGCGCGAACTCGGCCGCGAAGCCGGCCCGCCCCTCCACCTCGCGCAGCTCCCGGCTGCGGTTGTCCAGTACCGCCCGGGCCCGGTTCACCGCCCCGAGCACCTCGCCGACGCGGGTCAGGATCCCGGTGCGTACGGTCGCGTCGGCGAGGTCCAACCCGCCGACCACGTCGGTGATGGTCTGCAGGCCCTCGGCGCGCCCGGCCAGCTCATCCCGGACGCCCGTGGCCTCCGCCACGGTGCGGATCCCGGCCGCCTGCCCGGCGAGCCGGTCCACGTCCTGCTGATAGCCGGTGAACGCGTCGTCCCGGCCCAGGAAGTCCACCGCCCGTCGGCCGGCGGCGGTGAGCTCCTCGTCGAGCCGCGCGGCCAGCTCGTCGATCCGGTCCTGGTCGACGTAGCGCAGCTCCCGCAGCGTCTCCAGATGACCGCGCGCCTGCCGCAACCCGGCGAGCTGCTTCACCCAGTCATCGGCGGTCAGCGGGGCCTCGCCGCGGGCGCGCCGGGCCAGCGAAGCGATCCGCTCGGCGGCCTCGTCGAGCGCGCCGCGGGCCTGCTCGGTGAGCGCGCGGACCTTCTCGTACTCGTCCAGCACCGCGACGGCGGTGCGACGCAGCTCGGTCACCGGTGCGAGCAGGTCACCGAGGTCGGCGTCGCCCAGCCAGTGGTAGTGGTCGGCGATGCGGGTGCAGGCGGCGATGAACGCCTCGTAGACACCGGCGGTCGGGGCGGTGCCGTCGACCGTCCGGGCCACCGAGAGGCAGTCGGAGATGCCCCGGACCAGGTCGGCGTTGCCGACGCGTTCCAGTGGGCCGCTCCCCGCCGGCTGCGCCGCGTCGTACGCGTCGGAGACGTACGGCGTCTGCCAGATCTGCATCGGGTGGACCCGCGTCGGCTCCTCGGAGATCGCCCGGAACACCACCAGCGTGCCGTCGTCGAAGAGGGAGAAGCCGTGGCACGGGATCGGCGCGGCCACCTCCTTGCGGATCGCGTTGTACGGCAGCAACAGCGAGCGCCCGTCGGCGCGGGCGTGGAAGACGTAGAGGACGTCCTCCCCGTTCGGGGAGCGCACGACCCGCTCGAACTCCAGCTCGGACACGTCGGTGTCGAAGGTGCGGGTTACCCCGGTGGCCAGGTGGTAGCCGCCGGGGAAGATGATGCCGTGGTCCTCCGGCAGCCGCTGGCAGGCCGGCCCGATGCCGTCGAGCCGCACCACCTCCCGGGTCAGCGTGTTGAAGACCAGGTGGCGCCACTCGGTCTCCTTGTACGGCCGCATCCGCAACAGGATGAGCGGGCCGACCCGAGCCCAGCTGACGTCGGCGTCGGCGAGGCTCTGCAGCGGCTCGTCCACCGGTTCGCTGTAGATGCCCTCGCCGGTCTCGGTGTTGTTCTCCAGCTTGACCGTCAGGGTGCCGCCGACGGTCTCGACGAAGACCTCGTTCTGGATGGAGATGTGCGGGTGCCGGCCGAGGACGTGGTCCTCCCGGGTGGTCTCGATCCACTCGAAGTCGTGCGAGGGCGGGAAGACGTGGTCCCGCTCCCCCCGGTTGTCGAGGTACGAGACGCTGCCGTCGGTGTCGATCCGCCACCGCAGCACCCGGATGTCGTCGGTCCGCGGGCCGGTCTGGAACACCGCCAGCAGCCGCCCGTCGAGCGTGCGTAGCTGAAGCAGCCGGGTCTGCCGGTAGTAGCGGTACAGCTCGCCGAAGTCGCGCTGGAACCCGGGATCACGCAGCAGGCCGGGCAGTTCGTCCGGGGCCACCCGGTCGAACCGGAAGGTGTCGCCGTCGCCCCCCGTGCCGTCGCCGCCGGTGGACCCGTCGCCGTCGCCCGCCGTGGCGGCGTCGACGGCGCGGTCCCGGGCGAAGCGGTGCAGCGAGAAGACGTCGTCGACCGTCGTCTCCGGCTTGAGGCCGATGAAGACGTTGTAGCCGAACAGCATCAAGCCGCCGACCGAGACGATGTCCCGGGGCACGCAGTTGTGCTCGGTACGGATCCGCTCGGTGCTGAGCAGGCGCAGCTCGGTGGTGCCGAAGACCTCCAGTCGTCGGGCGTTGAGCCGCTCCGCCCGCCGGGCCAGCTCGGTGGCCTGCCCGGCGAGGCGGTTCCGCAGCACCTCGTAGCTGCCCGCGTCCAGCGAAGCCGAGCCGGCGGCGTTCTCCCCCGGCCGGTCGGCGCCGCCGCCAGGC
>JBARAE010000775.1:0-3305 GCA_049791715.1 Micromonospora sp. | reverse complement strand
GGGCGACGGAGGTCGCGGAGCGGTTGGCGGTCTCGGGGAGCAGCAGGGCCAGCCGCGCCTTCGCGGCGCCGGAGACGCCGGAGGCGGCGACCACCCGGTGGCCGGCCGCGGCGAGCGCCGCGCCGAGCACGGCACCGACCCGGCCAGCACCGATCACGCCGACGCTGAGGATGCGGGGAAAAACGAGCGAGGCGCCGGTGGAGGCGCCGCCCGACAGTGCGGCGGGCCCGTGCGGGGCGGCCGGACGCGGGCGCAGCGGTGCGCTCATGGCAATCGATCCAGTCCTCGGAGGGGGTACCGGTCGATCGCAAGTATGCGCCGGAGTTACGGAGCGAAAACAAGCATGTGTGAAAACCTTCACCGGGCGTGTAGGAGGCGGAATTCTGGGCACCGTGCGACCCGCCGGAGACCCGGATCGGCGACCCGGCCCGTACCGTCGGCGGGTGACCTTCACCGACCGGCTGCCCTGGCGGGTGGCGATGGGGCGGGCCCTCTACGGGCCCGGTGGCTTCTTCGTCTCCGGGGCCGGCCCGGCCGCCCACTTCCGCACGAGCGTGCACGCATCCCCGATCTTCGCTTCGGCCCTGTTCCGGCTCCTCGAACAGGTTGACGCCGCCCTCGGGCGCCCCTTGGTCCTGGACGTGGTGGACGTGGGGGCGGGGCGGGGAGAGCTGCTCACGGCCCTCGCTGGTCGCGCGGGGCTCGCCGCCCGGCTGCGGCTCACCGCCGTCGAGCGGGCTCCGCGGCCGGCTGAGCTGCCGGAGGAGATCAACTGGGTGGACGAGATCCCGAGCGGGATCACCGGCGTGCTGCTGGCGACCGAGTGGCTGGACAACGTGCCGTTGGACGTGGTTGTGCGGGCCGAGGACGGCTGGCGTTACCTGCTGGTGGACCCGGCGACCGGCGAGGAGTCAATCGGCGACCCGGTGAGCCCGGCCGACGCGGGTTGGCTGAATGAGTGGTGGCCCACGCCGGCCGAGACATCGTTGATCAAGAAATTCGGGTCTGCGGGAGGCGCGGTACCCGACGCAAACTTCTTGCTCAACAGCGGGGGTCTGCGGGCGGAGGTTGGTCGGGCGCGGGACGAGGTCTGGGCGGAGGCGGTCGGGAGGGTCGACCGCGGTTGCGCTCTGGCCGTCGACTACGGGCACCTGCGTGACGGGCGGCCCGTGGACGGGACGCTGACCGGGTACCGGGGTGGACGGCAGGTGGTGCCGGTGCCGGACGGGTCGTGTGACGTCACCGCCCACGTCGCCATCGACTCGGTCGCCTCTGCCGGCGAGCGGGTCGCCGGTTGTGCGTACTCGCTGATCTCGCAGCGGGAGGGGCTGCGGGCGCTCGGGGCGGACGGCGGGCGACCGCCGCTGAGCCTGGCCGCCAGCGACCCGGCCCGGTACGTCCGGGCGCTCGCGGACGCCTCGACGGTCGCCGAGCTGACCGATCCCGCCGGGCTCGGCGGGCACTGGTGGCTGCTGCAACCGGTCGGCGTCGCGCTGGAACCCCTCGTGGCACGATGACGGGCATGACCACGGACGCCGGTGACCTCCGCGAGCTGACCGTCGGCACCGGCGCGGGCGGGGAGCAGCTCGGCACCGACATGGTGCTCAACATCGGCCCCCAACACCCCTCCACGCACGGCGTGCTCCGGTTGAAGCTGGTGCTCGACGGTGAACGGGTGATCTCCGCCGAGCCGATCGTCGGCTACATGCACCGCGGCGCGGAGAAACTCTTCGAGGTCCGCGACTACCGGCAGATCATCGTGCTCGCCAACCGGCACGACTGGCTGTCGGCCTTCTCGAACGAGCTGGGCGTCGTGCTGGCCGTCGAACGGCTGATGGGCATGGAGGTACCGGAGCGGGCGGTCTGGCTGCGGATGGCCCTCGCCGAACTGAACCGGGTGCTCAACCACCTGATGTTCCTCGGCTCGTACCCGCTGGAGATCGGCGCGATCACGCCGATGTTCTACGCGTTCCGGGAGCGGGAAACCCTCCAGGCGGTGATGGAGGAGGTCTCCGGGGGCCGCATCCACTACATGTTCAACCGGGTCGGTGGGCTCAAGGAGGAGGTACCGGCGGGCTGGACCGGGCGGGCCCGGGCGGCGATCGCCGAGGTCCGCCGGCGGATGCCGGACCTGGACAACCTCATCCGGCGCAACGACATCTTCCTGGCCCGCACCGTGGGCGTGGGGGTGCTCACCGCCGCCGACGCCGCCGCGTTCGGCGCGTCCGGGCCGGTCGCCCGGGCCTCCGGCCTCGACCTGGACCTGCGCCGGGACGAGCCCTACCTGGCGTACGACCAGCTGGACGTGCCCGTGGTCACCAAGACCGCCGGGGACTGCCACGCCCGCTTCGAGGTGCTGCTCGACCAGGCGTACGTCTCGCTCGACCTCGCCGAGCAGTGCCTCGATCGGGTGGACCGGCTCACCGGACCGGTGAACACGCGGCTGCCCAAGGTCGTCAAGGCACCCGAGGGGCACACCTACGCCTGGACCGAGAACCCGCTCGGCATCAACGGCTACTACCTGGTGTCCCGGGGCGAGAAGACCCCGTGGCGGCTCAAGCTGCGCACCGCGTCGTACGCCAACGTGCAGGCGCTGGCCACGCTGCTCCCCGGCTGCCTGGTGCCGGACCTGATCGCCATCCTCGGGTCGATGTTCTTCGTCGTCGGGGACATCGACAAGTAGCCGGTAGCCGTCGGGTCAGCGCCAGCGGTCGCTGGAACGGGCGCCACCGGCCCGGGGCACGTCGTCCGGCGGCGGGTAGCCGTACCGCTCCTGGGCGGCGCGGGAACGGCCGTACGTGACCGGTTCCGGTTCGGCCGTCCGCCATTCCGGCTGCCCGGTCCGCTGCGCCGGCGGGCGCCACTCGTCCGGCACCGGCACCCCGCCGGCCGGGAGCGCCGGCCGGTCCTCCTCGGCCCAGCCGGTGTCGGCATCCCAGTCCCGATCCTGGCCGGGGTGGGGTTCGTTGCGGCGTACCGAGGCCCACCGGTCCTCCACCCGGTACTCGGTGCCGCCACCGTCGGCGTGCACCGCCGCCCGCCGCTCACCCACCCGGACCTCGCGGCCGTGTTCGTCGTCCCGGACCGAGGCCCAGCGGCCACCGGTGCGCATCTCCGACCAGTACTCGTCGTCCGAGTCGTCCGGGGACGGACCGGAGCGGGCGGACGCCTCCGGCGCGGCCCAGCCCCGGCCCTCGGCGCGCCCCCAGCCCCGATCCTCGCCCTGCCCGGCCCCGGCGCGAGAGTCGTCCTGGCCCGCCCAGCCGGGCTCCTCCCGAGGCGCGGCCGTCGCCGCCGCCCAGGCC
>JBARAE010000774.1:0-2042 GCA_049791715.1 Micromonospora sp. | reverse complement strand
GGCCCGGTGGCGGGCGCGGCCTGGTGCCACCACCAACCGCCCACCGCCAGGGCGGCCAGGGCCAGCCAGGCCAGCAGCCCACCGCGCAACCGGTCGTCCACCGCCGCGCCCATGCGCCGAGCGTAGTGCCGAGCACCCAGCGCTGTCCGACCCGAACCGGGACACCCCAGTTCGCCCGACCGCCCGGGCGATGGGCACGGGCGGGCTCAGCCGGCGCGTTCCAGGAGGGCGGCGTAGAGGGTGAGTCCCGGGCCGAAGGCGAGCATCACGACGCGCTCCGGCGGTGCCGCCGCCCGGCGCAGCCGGTCCAGGATCAGCAGCACCGTCGAGGAGGAGCAGTTGCCGTGCTCGTTCAGCGTGGCCCGGGACGCCGCCAGCGCGTCCGGCGGCAGCGCCAGCTCCCGCTCGACCACGTTGAGGATCCGCGGCCCGCCGGGGTGCACCGCCCAGCCGTCCACCTCGGAGGCGGTCCTCCCGTGCCGGGCCAGCAGGTCGTCGACCAGACCCCGGACGTGGTGGCTGAGCACCTGGGGCACCTTCGGCGACAGCCCCATCCGGAAGCCGGTGTCGGTGACCTCCCAGGTCATGTGGTCGGCGGTCGAGGTGTCCGTGACCGAGGTGACCTCGCGCAGCGCGTACCCGCCGCCGCCGGGGACGACCACGGCGGCCACCGCGGCGTCCGAGAAGAGCGCGTGCGACACGATCTGCTGGGTGTCCGCCCGGGCGCCGGCCGGTTGGATGTGCAGACTTGTCAGCTCGGCGCAGAGCAGCAGCGCCGGGCGGCCCCGGGCGGTGACGAAGTCGCCGGCCGCGCCCAGCCCCGGCAGGGCGGCGTAGCAACCCATGTGACCGACGAACATCCGCTGGGTGCCCGGCGCCATGCCGAGGTCCCGGGCGAGCAGGATGTCCAGCCCCGGGGTGGCGTACCCGGTGCAGGAGCAGACGATGAACAGCCCGACGTCACCCGCGTCCAGCCCGGCCGCGGTCAGCGCCCGGCCCACCGCCTCCTTGCCCAGCGGCAGCGCCTCGACCTGGTAGCGCCGCATCCGGCGCTCGGTCGGCCAGTCCGACACGTCCTCCAGCAGCGGATTGACCGCCGCCTGCCGGTGGGACACCCCGGAGTTGGCGAAGATCCGCTCGGCCAGCGCACGGGTGGTCCCGGAGAAGTGTTTCGAGAAGAAGCCCGTCCAGAGTTCGTCCTGCGCGGCGGCCGGCGGTTGCGCCGTACCCAGACCCGCGATCACCGGCACCGCCATGTCCCCCACCTCTCGTTAGCTGTCCCCACGTCGTCACCAACGAGGGGCCGAGCCGTCCCGGTCCGGGTTGCCGCCGAGCGCGAGCCCCCTTCTCGGCGTCCCCTTTACCCCGGGTGGCCCCGGCTACCCGCCCCGGACCCCCCGACCCTGGTACAGGACGGCGGTCGACCAGGTCGGCACCATGCGCGGCTCCGTCCCGGATGGACCGAGGCCACCCAGCGCGGCGGCGCGCATCCGGCGGAGCAGCCAGCCGAGCGTCCCGCCCAGCTCGGGCCGGATACCGCGCAGCCGCAGCTCGACGCCGTGCCGGGCACATTCGGTGACCAGGTCGCGAGCGTCCACGAACAACCGTGAATCGTGGATGCCCCGGGGGACGGCCGGCAACCGCTCGCCGATCTCCACGGCGATCAGCCGGGCCAGCAGGGTGTCGTTGAGGGTGTCCAGGACCAGCAGACCGCCGGGGCGGAGCAGCCGGCACGCCTCCGCGACCGCGCGCCGCCACTGCGGTACGTGCTCCAGCAGCTCGCCGGCGGAGACCACGTCGGCGCACCCGTCGGCGAGGGGAACGGCGGTGGCGTCCGCGTTGACCACGGTCACGCCGTGCGCGGCGGCCTGGGCCAGGGCGGACCGGGTGAGGTCCACGCCGACGTGCCGGTAACCCTTGCCGGCCAGGTGCGGGGCGAGGAGCCCGGCGCCGCAGCCCAGGTCCACCAGGAGGGCGCCCGGTCGGGACGCCGGCGGCACCAGCGCGGCCCGGGCCCGGGCCAGCCAGTGCAGCATCGCGAA
>JBARAE010000773.1:0-1964 GCA_049791715.1 Micromonospora sp. | reverse complement strand
GCCGGGCTCACCGCCCGCTGGGCGGTCGCGGGCGCCGCCTGGGCGGCCGCCGCGCTGCTGCCGCTCGTCCTGCAGAGCATTGAGCGGGCGGCGGGGCGTACCGACCGGGCGCAGGAGGAGGTGGTGGTGGTCGAGTACGCCGGCAGGCGCCTCGCCGAACACGGGACCCCGTACCTCGGGCACGACGCCATCGCCGCGCTGCCGGCAGGCGAGCAACTGCTCGGCTACACCCCGTACCAGCCGGGCATGGCGCTGTTCGGGCTGCCCGGGGCCGCCGTCGACGTCTGGTGGACCGACGCCCGGGTCTGGTTCGCCCTGGTCACCGCGCTGACGCTCACCCTCGCGGTGGGGACGCTGCGATCCGTGCGCCCCGCCACGGGCGCGCCGAACCGAGGTGCCGCCCTCCTCCGGGGCGTACAGGCGGCCACCGTGCTGCCGGTCTGCGCGCTGACGCTCGCCACCGGCGGCGACGACCTGCCCGTCCTCGCGCTCTGCCTGCTGGCCCTGGCGCTCGCCGCTGCGGGCCGGCCGGGCCGGGCGGGCGTGGCGGTGGGGATCGCCGGCGCGCTGAAGCTCTTCGCGTGGCCGGTGGCGGTCGTCCTGGTCGTCTGGGCCGTCACCCGGCGGGCCGGCGTCCGCACCGCCGCGGGAGCGATCGGGCTGCCGATCGTCGCCCTCCTTCCCGCCCTGCTGGTCGACCGGGACGCCCTGGTGGAGAACGTGCTGCGTTTCCCGCTCGGGCACGGCCTGGTCACCAGCCCGGCGCAGTCCCCGTTCCCCGGCCAGGTGATCGCCGCGCTGCTCCCCGCCGGCCGGGTGGTCGCCGCCGCGCTGCTCGTCGCCGTCGGGGTGGCGATCGCCGTGCGGCTGCTCCGCCGTCCGCCGCGCACCGCCGCCGCCACCGCCCTGATCTGCGGGTACGGGCTGCTCGCGGCGATCCTGCTGATGCCCTCCACCCGGTTCGGCTACCTGCTCTACCCGCTCGCCCTGCTGGTGTGGGCACCCGCGCTCGCGCTCACCGGAACGCCGGCCCGTCCCCAGGACCGCCCGGCCGGGGTGAGCCCGACCGCCTGACGGCTTTCGCCGAGTCCCGAGCGGGACAGCCGCGCAGGGCGTAGACCTGAAGGCATGACCACCTACCGTGACCGGGCCGAGGCGGGCCAGGAGCTCGCCGACCGGCTCAGCGGACTCAGCGGGCACGCGGACGTCACCGTCCTCGGGCTGGTACGCGGCGGCGTACCGGTCGCCCGGGTGATCGCGCAACGGCTGGGCGCGCCGCTGGACGTGCTGGTCGTGCGCAAGCTCGGGGTGCCGTGGGCACCCGAGGTGGCCTACGGCGCGCTCGGGCCCGGCGGGGTGCAGGTGCTCAACGAGATGGTCGCCAACCGACTCAGTGAGTCGGACCGCGCCGAGGTCCGCCAGCGGGAGCAGGCCGAACTGGACCGCCGGGAGAGCCGCTACCGCTCCGGGCGGCCCCCGCTGAACCTGAGCGGGCGGACCGCCGTGATCGTCGACGACGGGCTGGCCACCGGCGCGACCGCACGGGCCGCCGTGCAGGTGGCCCGGCACCTCGGAGCCGCTCGCGTGGTCGTCGCCGTCCCGGTCGGATCGGACCAGGCGTACGAGATGCTGGCCGCCGAGGCCGACCAGGTGGTCTGCGCGCAGATCCCACCGGACTTCGCCGCCGTCGGGGCGTACTACGAGGACTTCCACGAGGTCTCCGACGAGGAGGTGACGGAAGCGCTCACCACCCCGGCGTGATCCCACCGGGTACCTTCGGTTTCATGCAGCTCACCTGCCCCAAATGTCACGGAGACATGCGCCAGTACGAGCGCAGCGGAGTCGTCGTCGACCAGTGCACCGAGTGCCGCGGCATCTTCCTCGACCGCGGTGAACTCGAGAAGCTGTTCGAGGCCGAGGCGAACTGGAACCGGCAGCACGCCGCCCCGGCGCAGCCCGGCCAG
>JBARAE010000772.1:0-3099 GCA_049791715.1 Micromonospora sp. | reverse complement strand
TCGCGGGCCGCGCCGAGCGCGCCCCAGACGATGCCGTGCCGGGCCTCGGTCAGGCAGCTCAGCGGCGCCTTCAGCCCGATCGCCTCGGGCAGCCGGGCGTCCGCCGGCAGCCGCACGTCGTCGAGGGCGATCTCGCCGGTGAGCGAGGCGCGCAGCGACATCTTGTGCCGGATCTCGCGCGCCGTCACGCCGGGGGTGTCCATCGGTACGGCGAAACCACGCACCCCCTCGTCCGTGCGGGCCCAGATCACCCCGACGTCGGCGATCGGCGCATTGGTGATCCACAGCTTGCTGCCGTTGAGGATCCAGTCGTCGCCGTCCCGACGGGCCCGGGTGGCCATCGAGGCCGGGTCGGAGCCGTGGTCCGGCTCGGTCAGCCCGAAGCAGCCGATCGCCTCGCCGGCCGCCATGGCCGGGAGCCAGCGCTGCTTCTGCTCCTCGCTGCCGAAGCGCCAGATGGCGTACATGGCCAGCGAGCCCTGCACCGAGACCAGCGAGCGGACGCCGGAATCGCCGGCCTCCAGTTCCAGGCACGCCAGCCCGTACGCGACGGCGGAGGCGCCGGCGCAGCCGTACCCGGTGAGGTGCATGCCGAGCAGGCCCAGCTTGCCGAACTCGCGGGCCAGCTCGCGGGCGGGGACGTGGCCGTCCTCGTACCAGCCGGCCACGTGGGGGCGTACCCGGTCGTCGACGAGCTGACGGACGACGGCGCGAATCTGCCGCTCCTCCTCGCTCAGCGACGCGTCGATGGCCAGCAGGTCGAGAGGTGCGGTCATGGGGGCCACCTTAACGATTCTTCAGGCGGGCGTCACTCGGCCGGGCCGCTGAGCACCAGCACCCGGGCGTGGATCTGATTGCGCTGCTGAAGGGCGGCGCGCAGCGCCCGGTGCAGGCCGTCCTCCAGGTAGAGGCCGCCGTTCCACTGCACCACGTGCGGGAAGAGATCGCCGTAGAAGGTGGAGTCCTCGGCGAGGAGCTTGTCCAGCGCCAGCTCCCGCTTGGTGGTGATGAGCTGGTCCAGCCGCAGCGGGCGCGGTGGGATCTCCGCCCACTGCTTGAGCGTGAGGTTGTGCTCCGGGTAGGGACGCCCGTCCCGGACCGCTCTGAAGATCACGGCGCGCTTCCCTCCCCCTGGCCCGGCCGGCCTCGGCGCCCCGCCGGGTCACGGCGTGGCACCGCGCGGCGCGGCTGACGATGTCGCTGCCAGCCTAGCCGCCCTCGCCACACCACGTTTTACTCCCTCATGTCGCTTTCGCCATCGCCGAGTACCCCGGCCGACCGGCGTCAACCGGAACGACTGCCGCCGATGCGATCAGCTCCACCGGCCCCGGCGGACCACCTCGCCGACCGGCCGCCGGCCCCGGCGCAGCGACGGCGACCGGTGATCCGCTGCCCGGTAGCCGACCGTCACCGCGCCGATCGGGTGGTACTCCTCGGGCACGCCGAACGCCTTCCGGTACGGGTCGATCCGCTGCGGCGGAATCCCGAAGAAGCACGCCCCCAACCCCTCGTCCACAGCGGTGAGCAGCATCAACAGGGCGGCGAAGCCGGTGTCGACGTACCAGTAGGGCACCGGCCAGCGGTCGGTCGACCGGTCCGCCCAGCCCTTGTCCGGCTCGGCGTACCGCTCCAGATAGGCGGACCGGTTCGCGTGCGGTACGACGATCAGCGGCGCCCGACGCATCCCGGCCAGCCACCGGTCCCGCCCACCGCCCGCCGGGGTGGCCGCCGCCCAGAACCGCTCCCGGTCCTCCGGCGTCTCCAGCACGAGGAAACCCCAGCCCTGGGCGAACCCCGCCGAGGGGGCCCGGGTCGCGTGCTCCAGCAACCGGTTCACCACCTCGGGCGGGACGGGCCGGTCCGGGTCGTAGTTGCGCACCATCCGGCGACGCCGGACCACCTCGGCGAACTCCATGTCGCTCCCCCGCGCCCGCTCAGGCCCCGGGCCGGACGCCCCAGGCGCCCCGCCAGGTGCCACCCGGCTTCAACGTGATCACGTCCCTGCCCGAGCGGAACGCGTCCGGCGGGCAGGTCATCGGCTCCACCGCCACCGAGCGCCGGTGCCGCTCCCCGCTGAGCGTGTCCCCCGTGAAGACCTGCCACCAGCCGAACTCCCGGTCCGCCCAGACGTGCACCGCGGCGGATCCGTCCGGCGCGGCGAGGGTCACCGCGGAGCCCCCGTCGTCGTCCCGGATCACGTCGCCGAACGCCATGTCCAGCACCGCGTCGCCGATCGCGCGGGGCTCGGTGAAGTCGTACTCGGTGCCGGCCACCGCGGTCGCCGCGACCGGCAGCAGCCGGCTGTCCACCAGCACCCGGGTACGCCCCGGCACCCGCATCGACAGCTCCCCGACGGCGACGCCGGGCAGCCGCAGGTACGGGTGCATCGAGTAGCCGAACGGGCAGGGTTCGTCGCCGACGTTGGTGGCCTCGGGCTCGGCGCGCAGGCCGTCCGGTCCCACGCTCCACCGGGTACGCAGCCGCAGCGGCCACGGGTAGCCGGGGCTCGGCGGCAGGTCGTACCCGACCGTGACGGTGTCGTCGGACCGCTCGACCAGGTGCCAGGAGACCCACTTGACCAGGCCGTGCATGGCGTTGTGCCGGGCCGGCTCGCTCAGGTCGAGCTGCAACGACCGCCCCCCGAAGGTGTACGCCCCGTCGCGGATCCGGTTCGGCCAGGGCGCCAGCACCTGGCCGGCCGAGCCGGGGCAGATCTCGTCCGCCTCGTACCCGTCGAGGTAGTCCACCCCGTCGTGCCGGTACGCCCGCAGCCCACCGCCCACCTCGACGACCACCGCCTCATGGCCGTCGGCGGAAATCGTCCACTGTGTCCCCGACGGGGCGCGGATCGCGGCGTTCTCCATGCCGGCGACCTTAGTCGGCCGTACCGACACGCGCTGAACCCGATGATCACCGTCCCACCCGCGCCCCCCGGTTCTCCTCAGTCCCGCCGGGCCTCCGCGGCCGCGCCGGCCCGGTAGCGCAGCAGCGCCGGGAAGACGGCCACCAGCAGCACCGCGAGGACGGCCGAGGCGAGGCCGCCGGCGACCATGGCGACGCCGGTGCCGAGCCCGGCGGCCATCGCGCCGGCCCGCAGGT
>JBARAE010000771.1:0-3805 GCA_049791715.1 Micromonospora sp. | reverse complement strand
GCAGCACCTTCTGCTGGTACTTCCGGGGCACCCCGAAGCGGGCCATGATGATCACGAAGACGAAGAGGTTGTCCACCGAGAGGCTGTACTCGGTGAGCCACCCGGTGTAGAACTGGCCGGCCACGCTGGGCCCGTCGGCGAGCCAGAGCCCGACGCCGAAGAGCAGGGCCAACGCGACGTAGAAGCCGACCCACAGGCTCGACTCGCGGACGCTGGGCTCGTGCGGGCGTCGACCGATGATGAAGAGGTCGACGAGCAGGACCGCCGTCATCGCGACGAGGGTCCCTGCCCACACCAATCCGGACACGTTCAATTTCCATCCTCCGGCAGACACACAGCGTCGGGCACACCGTACGCCGAGTGAACGGCAGGGGTGCGTCGACGCTGACTCTGGTGACTGTCGGAGGTCTCTTCCGCCACCGACCCGGGGATGGGTCACTGACCGACGGAGCCGGGTCGTGCCGCCGGGGGCCGGCGGTCGTCCGTGCTGACGACTCCATCACGGGGGAATACTCCCCTCCTCGGGCGCCATTCTTCCCCATCGAGGCCGGTCAGCGCATCTCCGGGCACCCGGATTGCCGAGGGGATCACTTTTTCCGTGGGAGGGAAGGCACGTCCGCTAGGGCGTCCTAGGAGGCTAGGTGTCGTGCTCCGGTGAGAGGGCCGGACCCCTGCTCCCCGCGCCGCGCAGCGGCGTGCGAGGCTTCGCCCATGGTGCTTGAGGTCGCGCTGATCGACGTGATGCCCGGACACGAGGACGAGTTCGCTGCCGCGTACGCCAAGGCGTACCCGATCATCACCGGGACACCGGGGTGCCGGTCGGCCCGGATGACCCGGGGCGTGGAGTCGCCGACCCGGTTCGTGCTGCTGGTCGAGTGGGACTCCGTCGAGGCGCACGACGTCAACTTCCGGCAGTCCGAGCGCTTCGGGCAGTGGCGGGAGCTGATCGGCCCGCACTTCGCCGGCCCGCCGCTGGTCGAGCACTTCACCGACGTTCCGGCCTGAGCTGTCGTACCCGCCGGTTACCGTCCGCCCGACGCGCCGGTCACCGGTCCCGACGGGCTCGGGGCCGCCAGGCCCGGCGGCCGCGCGGCGATAACCCCTTGCCATCGCCGGCCACACCCGGTTGGGTCTCGATCATGAGCGAACGGACCGCCCTGGTGACCGGCGTGAGCCGGCGGATCGGCATCGGCGCCGCCGTCGCCCGCGCTCTCGCGGCCGACGGCTGGCGGCTGCTGCTCACCGGCCTGCCCACCTACGACGACGCCCAGCCCTACGGCGGCGACCCGGAGGGCGTGCCCGCGCTCCTCGCCGAACTGGGCGGCGACACCGGCTACCTGACCGCCGACCTGCTCGACCCGGTCGCACCGGCCGAGCTCGTCGCCGAGGCGGTACGCCGGCACGGGCGCCTCGACGCCGTGGTGGCGGTGCACGCCTACTCCACGCACACCCCGCTGGGCACACTGGACGCCGCCGAGATCGACCGCCACCTCCTGGTCAACGTCCGGGCGACGCTGCTGCTCGCCGAGGCGTTCGCCGCCGCCTTCGCAGGCGACCACGGGCGGCTGGTGCTCTTCTCCAGCGGGCAGCGGCTCGGCCCGATGCCCGGCGAGCTCGCGTACGCGGCCAGCAAGGCCGCCGTCGAGAACCTCACCGTTCAGCTGTCCCCGCTGCTCATGCCGAAGGGCATCACGGTGAACTGCGTCCACCCCGGGCCGACCGACACCGGCTACGCCGACCCCGAACGATTCGCCGAGGTGGCCCGCCTCTTTCCCGGCGGCCGCTGGGGCACGCCGGAGGACGCCGCCCGCCTGGTGCGCTTCCTCTGCTCGGCCGACGCCGCCTGGATCACCGGCCAGGTCATCGATTCCGAGGGCGGCTTCCAGCGCCATCGGTGACCGGCGCTCACCCGTCGGCAGGCGCGACCAGCTTCCGGTCGTCGGTCGGCGCACGCGGCCCGGGCACCACCGGCCCGTCGGCCTGCCGGGCCAGCAGCGCCACCGTCGCGTCCATTGGCAGCGCCGCTTCCACCAGCCAGTCCACCACCCGCTCGTACCGGGCGATCTCCGTCTCGGTGACCACGCGCAGGTCGGACGTGAGCGTCTCCACCATGACGGTGCGCGGATCCCCCGGGTCCGGGAACGAGTAGTGCGAGAAACCGGTCGGCTGGCGGATGCCGCCGCGCAACGCCGCGTCCCTCGGCACCAGCCGAATGGTGACGTTCGGCCGGTCGGCGAGGGCCACCAACTGCCGTAGCTGCTCCCGCCACACATCCACCGGCGTGCCGGCCGGCTCGCAGGCCCGCTCGTCCAGCAGCGCCGTGTAGCGGGGCGGCTCCGGCCGGCGCAGCACCTCCTGCCGGACCGCCCGGCCCCGCACGTCGGCCGCCACGTCGACCTCGGCATCGAGGAGCGCCCCGGCGGCCACCCGCACCAGCGCGTACGCCGGGGTCTGGAGCAGCCCCGGCACCACGGTCGGCTGGTACTCGACGATGGACGCCGCACCCGCCTCGAGCTCCGCGTACGCGCGCTGCCGCTCCCCCATGTCGCCCAGCAGCTTGGCCCAGCCGCGGCCGGTCGCCGCGTCCCGGGCGATGACGATCAGCGCCTCCCGCTGATCCGGCGGCACCTGGTAGATGTCGAGCAGGTCCAGCACGTCGGCCAGATCCGGCCGGCTCTGACCGAGCTCGATGCGGGACAACTTCGACGTGGACGCCCACCCGAGCCGGTCGCAGACCTGCTCCAGGGTGAGCGACTCCCGACGGCGCAGTCGGCGCAACTCGGCGCCGAGGCGCGCCCGCCGGACCACAGGACTTGCTGACAACGGCATCCCGGCCTCCCCACCGTCGGAGAGTACGCAGGACAATCACGCAGCGCAATAGCTCGCTTGCGGAGAGCAATCGAAACGGAGGTCGCCCGGCCCGGGGGACGATCAGGGCCGGTACGTGCCGAAGGACCACACGTTGCCCGCCGGGTCGCGGGCGACGTAGTCCCGGGAGCCGTAGTCGGTGTCGAAGGGCTCGCGGATGATCTCGGCGCCGGCGGCCTTCGCCCGGTCGTGGTGCGCGTCGACGTCGTCGACGGCCACGTAGATCCGGTAGTCGTCGTCGGCGGGCCGGGCCTGCGGGGTGGGCCCTTCGCCCAGCATGACCAGGTCACCGCCGTAGCCGAGCTGGGCGTGCCGCACCGCTCCGTCCGGGGCCTCGTGCAGCTGGTCGATCGTGAAGCCGAAGGCGGCGCCGAGGAATTCGATGGCGGCACGGACGTCGGCGTACCGGAACACCGGGTAGATACTTCGCATGGGCCGAGTCTGCCGGTGCCCCGGTCACCCCGGATTGGACGAATGTGACCCGGTCGCCGCCAACGCCGTCGGGGTGTTTCCGGCAAACTCCCGGAAGTCCCGGATCAGGTGCGACTGGTCGTAGTACCCGAACCGCACCGCCCGCTCCGCCCACCCGTCCGGCCCGGTCGGTCCGACCGGCGCCGCGGTGGGCTCCCGGCCCAGCGTCGCGTACGCCCGCTGGAAGCGCAGCAGCCGGGCCACGGTCTTCGGCGGCAGGCCGAACTCCCGGCGGAACTGGACCGCCAGGTGGCGTCGGCTCCACCCGACCTCCCCGGCGAGCGCACCGACGGCCGCACCACCCCCGCTGTCGAGCAACCGCCAGGCCCGGGCCAACCGGGCGTCGACCGACCCGGCCACGGCAAGCCGGTCGGTGAGCGCCGCGTCGAGCAGCGCGAACCGCCCCGGCCAGTCGGGTGTGCCGGCAAGCCGGTCGCGGAGCCGGTCCAGCCAGCCGCCGGGCAGT
>JBARAE010000770.1:0-1877 GCA_049791715.1 Micromonospora sp. | reverse complement strand
CGAGGCTGATCACGACGCAACCTTCCATCGTGAGCCGCTGGTTGACCTCCGCGAACTCAGCCTCAAACTTGGTCGAGCCGCAGAGCGTGATGACCTTCGCCTCACCCTCGGCCGACTGCGGCGCCTGTTGGTCCTCCATGAGGTTCATGATCGGTGAACGGGCAGGAAAAGGCTATCGCCGCCCCCTGGACGTCCGCTCATGCCGCGAAGCGCTCGTCACGGAAGGTGACCGGTGCGCCATGGCCGGCATCCTGACATGCCGATGAGCGCGCACTGGATCATGGGCGTTGAAGTATCCCGGCTCCCCGACGTCCGCGGGCCGTCAGCCGTTGAACGTGCTCCAGGCGGTGGTCCAATCGCGAGTGGCGCGCAGGCTTGCCCGTTGACGGGCGCCGACGAACACGTGGGTGCCGCCGTGCAACCCGGCGGTGAGAGCGACGAGCCCGGGCGCGACGTAGAGATGCGTCGGGTCGGCGGGCACGGCCAGCGGCTGCAGCGGCACAGCGATGAGGTGTCGAGTGAAGCGTTCGAGCTGCTGGTTGTCGAGGACGGCGCGCCCGGTGACGCGGCGCCGGTGTCAGCGGCCCCGCAGCTTGTCCCACACTGTCCGTCTGGGCTGTGGTTGCGCCGAGGGCAGCACGTCTTCGGCAAGCATCCGCCGGGCCGCGTCGCGCGTGGCGGCGGACAGGTCCGGAGTCACGCACACAAGCTGCGCCAGCGACGTCGCGATGAGCACGGGCCGGGTCTGTTGCGCCGTAGACGCTTTCTCGAAGCGCTCGGCCACCAGCGCGGCGACGCCGGCCCGTTGCGACGGGTCCGTCCACGCCGAGGCCACCAGCGCGTAGACGGCCGCCTCGGTGGTCCAGTCCTCGACGCCGAAGACGATGTCGGCCAGCAGCCCCGTTTCACCCCGGTGCAGCAGGCCAAGGCAGCACCACGCCTGTACGGTCCGCTCCCACACGGACATCCGTGTGCGCACCGGCGACTGCGGCGGGTGGACGAGCAAAGACAACAATTCTTTGACGGGTACCTCGCGCAGCCGCGCCGCCGCATGCAAGGTGACCGCAGGCGGGCCCCAGGACCGTTGCGCGGCAAGCTCCGTCACCACCCCTGCGGCGTCCGGGTCGGGCGGGGGCAGGGCCGCGGTCTCCCGCGTACCGTCGTAATGCCACAGCACGGCGCCGCCTGGACGCAAGGGTTGGCGCGGATCGGGTTCGCCTGGGCGGCCCATCGCGATGACGATGCCCGGGCAGCGTCGCCGTACCAGGGCGATCGCGCTCGGCGGCTCCATCGCGGAGATCCCCATCTCTGTCGCCATCTGCTGGGGATTGAGTCCGGCGACGGCGTTGATGCTCGACGCCTTGCCGGCGGGCACAAAGCCTAGCCACGCAATGTCGCGGGCCTCCTCGAAATAACCGGCATTGACGCGCTCCATCAGCTGGCCTAGGTCACGTGCGCCATGATCGGCAGGCATGCGGGTCAGCCTAGACCGCCACCGCCGGCGACGCTGCCCGAGCGGCGATCCGGCCCGCGTCTCGCGACTGTGAAACATGTTCACCGATCTGGCCGTGCTCGCGGTAACGATGTCGCTACGGTGCTGATGAGGGCCGCGCCGAAAGGGCTCGTGACAGTCAAGCCGTTCCAGGGCAAGATCAGTCTCGATGTCCGCGACTCGCTACCGGACTGGGCAGCGCTGCGCCTATCTGGTTTCCACCCCGCCGCCACCGTGCTCGGCCATCCTCATTTGCCGCATTCCGCGCGCCGACTGTGGCAGATCAGTTGGCGGACGCGTGTCGCGCGTCAGTCGACGGAGGGACAGGCTCGACCGCGTCGCGTTGCCGAATTGGCCTCTTTAGGATCAAGGCGCCGCGCAAGCG
>JBARAE010000769.1:0-1930 GCA_049791715.1 Micromonospora sp. | reverse complement strand
CCCCCGGGGACGTGGCCGCGTCCAGCATCGCCTCCAGGTGCTCGGCGGGCACCCCCCAGCCGAAGAGCGCGCCCTGACCGAAGCGGCAGCCGGCGGCGACCACGGCGGCCAGCTCGGTCGGAGTGGTGACCCCCTCGGCGATGACCTCCAGCCCGAGCTGGTGCCCGAGGCGCATCACGATGTCCACCATCGGCGCGAAGGCGGGCCCGTCCCGGCCGACCGGGCGGACCGGCTCGTGCTCGGCGACCAGGCTGTGGTCGATCTTGAGGATGTCGATCGGCAGCCGGCGCAGCTGCCCCAGCGAGGAGTAGCCGGCGCCGAAGTCGTCCAGCGCGATCCGGACACCGGTGAGGCGCAGCGCCGTCAGCCGCCGGATCAGCTCGTCGAGGTCGGTGGCGACGGCGTGCTCGGTGACCTCCAGCACCAGCCGCTGCGGCGGCACGTGGTGCGCGCGCAGCGCGTCGGCGACCTGCACCACGTATTCCGGGGCGTGCAGCTCGCGCGGGGAGACGTTCACCGAGACCCAGACGTCGTGACCGTCGGCCAGCCAGCGGGAGAGCTGATAGCAGGCCTGGTGCAGCACCCAGGCGCCCAACTTGCCGATCATCCCGCACTCCTCGGCGAGCGGGATGAACTCGTCCGGCCGCACGTTGCCCAGCTCGGGGTGATGCCAGCGGAGCAGCGCCTCGGCGCCGACCGGACGTACCGACGGCAGCGACGCCACCGGCTGGAACGCCAGGCGCAGCTCGTTGCGCTCGATCGCCCCGCGCAGCTCGTGCTCCAGCATGGTGCGCCGGCGCAGCAGCTGGTCGTACGCGGCGTCGTAGCGCTCGATCCGGTTCTTGCCCCGCTGTTTGGCGTAGCGCAGCGCCAGATCGGCGTGGCGCAGCAGCAGCTCCACGTCGGGCTCACCGCAGTGCCCGGCCAGGCCGATGCTGACCGACAGGAACACCGGCCCGTCCGGCCCCTCGTACGGCCGGCCGAGCACCCCGAGCAGCCGCTCGGCGACCCGGTCCGCGTCGGTCCCGCCGTGCATCAGCACCGCGAACTCGTCGCCGCCGAGCCGGGCAGCCAGGTCGCCGGGGCGCAGGTTGCCCCGCAGCCGGCGGCCCACCTCGGCCAGGACGGCGTCGCCGACGTCGTGGCCGCGCATGTCGTTGACGTTCTTGAAGCCGTCCAGGTCGAGCCCGAGCAGCACGCAGGGAACGTCGGCCTCGGCGCAACGGTGCAGCGCCCGCAGCAGCCCCCGCCGGTTGGCCAGGCCGGTCAGCGGGTCGGTGTGCGCCAACTCCCGGAAGTGCGCCTCCCGCTCGGCCAGCCGGCCGGCGTAGCCGCGTACGTCGTTGAGGGCCAGGTACTGCCGGGCCACCAGGGCGAAGCCCTCGACACTGCCCGCGACGATCCCGAACACGTCGAACCGGCCGCCCTGGAGCAGGTGGTACATCGCCGAGGCGGCCATGGCGAACATCGGCACGAAGGCGTACTCGCCGTCGCGGCGGATCAGATCGACGTCGACCTGCCCGGGCCGGTCGGCCCGGTGCACGGCGACGGCCGCGGCCAGCAGCCCCACCGCCAGCATCGCCGCACCGGTCAGCGCCATCGCCGGACCGGCCTGGCAGAGCCCGGCGGCGAGGCCGAGCCCGCCGCAGGTCACCGCGGTTACCCCGGCGCCGAGCAGGGCCAGTCGGCGCCGGGGCCGGGCGGCCCGCAGCACGATGATCAGGACCAGTCCGGTGGTGAGCGCGGCGCTCACCGTGGCCAGCAGGATCGGCAGGCAGGCGACCGGGGTGGCCGCGCCGAGCAGCCGGGTGGGCTCGGAGAAGAGCACCCAGCCGACGAACCAGAGGGCGGTCGCCATGCTCAGGCCGTCGAGGAGCAGCCGGGCGGTGGCGGCCGGGGCGGCCACCGCGCCGGGCAGCCGCAGCAGCGC
>JBARAE010000768.1:0-2448 GCA_049791715.1 Micromonospora sp. | reverse complement strand
GCGGCAGGTCGGCGAGGGCGGGCCGGGCCGCGGCCACCCGGTCGGCGAGGACGTCCGGATCGGTCTCCTGCCACTCGATCAACAGCGCCGCGTGCTCCCGGACGACGAGGCCACGCAGGGCGGCGTCGGCCTGCGGGTCGAGCTGGGCGACGCGCAGGGACTCCGCGTCGAGCAGCTCGATCGCCGCCGGGCCGGCCGCGACCAGCGCCGGCATCGCGGCCATCGCCTGACCGAGGGTGTCGAAGATGAGCAGGCCGGTCGCGGCGTACCGGTGCACCGGCACGGTGCGGAAGGTCGCCGCGGCGACGAACGCGAGGGTCCCCTCGCTGCCGACGACCAGCCGGGTCAGCAGGTCGCTGGGCGAGTCGTGGTCGAGGAACGCGTTCACCCCGTAGCCCATGGTGTTCTTCATGGCGTACTGGGCGTGGATGCGGCGGACCGAGTCGGGGTTGCCGCGAACCCGGTCCCGCAACCGCAGCAGGCCGGCGTGCAGCTCCGGCTCGGTGGCGCGCAGCCGCTCGTCGGCGTCCCGTGCGCCGGTGTCCAGGACGGTCCCGCTGGGCAGCACGAGCAGCAGGGAGTCCAGCGTCCGGTAGGTGTTGAACTCGGTGCCGCAGGTCATCCCGCTGGAGTTGTTGGCGACCACGCCGCCGATGGTGCAGGCGGACTCGCTGGCCGGGTCGGGGCCGAGCTTGCGCCCGTACGGGGCGAGCCGGTTGTTGACCTGGCGCAGCACGACCCCCGGTTGCACGCGTACCCGCCGGCCGTCGTCGAGGACCTCCACCTCGCGGAAGTGCCGCCGGGTGTCGACCAGCACCTGGTCGGTGACGGCCTGGCCGCTGAGGCTGGTGCCGCCGGAGCGGAAGGTCAGCGGCGTACCGGTCTGCCGGCTGTGCCGCAGCAGTGCGGCGACCTGCTCCGCGCTGCCCGGCGTGACCACGGCACTCGGGTGCAGCAGGTAGTGCGACGCATCGTGGGCGAAGCGCAGCCGGTCGGCAGCGCGGGTCCGTACCCCGCCGGGAACCGCCGCCTCGAGTGCCGCCACCGCCGGATCGACGGCGGGGCGTCGGACGCGGCTCACCGGAGGTGCCGTTCCCTGGCGCGGACGATCAGGCACGACGCCGCGGTCATCTTCGACTTCATCGCGCACCTCCCCTGGCCACAGCCTAACCAGGAATCGGGCGACACTCCGGCAACCTCTTGCTCCCACATTGACCCTGGTAGATACTCGCCGCTACAGCGTTCGCCGAGGTCACCGCGTCGACAGGCGTCGGTGACGACCCACGGGAGCCGACCCATCGGCGCGCCCCGTCCCCTTCGAGGAGGAGACAGTGAGTATCCCCCACACCTCCGGCCGAATCGCCCGACTACTCGCCGCCACCGTCGGCCTCGTCGCCGCCGGCGCCTTCACCGCGCCGACCGCCGCCGGCGCCGCACCGCACAGCTACGACCTCACGCGGGCGAGCGATGCCGTGCAGGCGTCCGGCGTCGAGGGCATCGCCTGGCACGTCGACGCCGCCTCCGGGCGGGTGGTGGTGACCGCCGACGACAGCGTCTCCGCCGCCGAGATCTCGACGATCAAGCAGAGCGCCGGGCGCAACGCCGGCGCGATCCGGATCGACCGGGCGCACGGGGTCTTCCGTCCGCTGCTCTCCGCCGGCAACGCCATCTACGGCGGCGGCTACCGCTGCTCGCTCGGCTTCAACGTGGTGAAGGGCAGCACCTACTACTTCCTGACCGCGGGGCACTGCGGCGACGTGGCCAACACCTGGTACACCGACTCCGCACTCAGGACGCTCATCGGCCCCACCATCGGCTCCAGCTTCCCGGGCAACGACTACGCGCTCGTCCGGTACGACAACACCGGGCTGAGCCACCCCGGCGGATACACCGCGGCGAACGCCTACGTCGGCGAGTCGGTGAAGCGCACCGGCTCGACCACCGGCACGCACAGCGGCACCGTGACCGCTCTGAACGTGACCGTGCGGTACGTCGGAAGCGGCACCGTCAAGGGCATGATCCAGACGACGGTCTGCGCCGAGCCCGGCGATTCCGGCGGCCCGCTCTACGACGGCACCAAGGCGCTCGGCATCACCTCCGGCGGCAGCGGCGACTGCCGCTCCGGTGGCACCACCTTCTACCAGCCCGTCACCGAGGCCGCCGGCGCGTACGGCGTGACCGTGTACTGACCCCGTCCCCGACCCGCCGGCCGACCACCCGAAGGCCCGTACCGAGCCACCTCGGTGCGGGTCTTCGGCGTGCCGCCCGGCGGTCGCTGCCGGCGGGCTCTACCGCGTGGCGATCGCCCCGGGCAAGCGAGCGTCAGGTCCCCGTCACCGAAAGGACCTGAGTGGACGTTCGCCCCGCCCGGTCGGATCGAGCCGCTCGTCGTCGGCCCGATGGTTGTCGTCCGGCAAGCCTGAACCTTCGCGCTGTTGCGCCCTAGGC
>JBARAE010000767.1:0-2127 GCA_049791715.1 Micromonospora sp. | reverse complement strand
GCGGGGGCCCGTCCGGCGGTGCCGCCCCGGGCAGGGGCGGACGGGCAGCTTCCTCGGTCATGCCTCGATCCTGCTGCCCCGCCCGCCCGACCGTCCTCGGGACCCGACCCTGACCTCACCCTGAGATCCCGGGCCGCCGAATGTCGGGGGCGTCCCCGTGGTCCAGGGCGGTCCCGCCGTGTGACGATCGAACCGGCGCCGGGTCGACCGGCCCGCACCGACCTCCGTTGACCCGGGAGCCTCCGATCAGCAGCACCGTAACCCCGCATCCGCCCCGGCTGTACCGGGCACCCGAGCACCGGTTGGCCGCCGGGGTGGCCGCCGGCATCGCCGAGCACCTCGGCATCTCGGTGGTCCGGGTCCGGGTGGCCTTCATGGTGCTGCTCGGGCTGAGCGGTCTCGGCCTGCTGCTCTACGCGGCGTTCTGGGCGGTGGTCCCGCTGCGCCCCGGCGACACCGTTCCACCTCGCCGGGACCTCGCCCAGCTCCTGCCGTTCGTGGCGATCGGGCTGGGCGTGCTGCTGACCCAGGTGATGGTTTTCGATTCGGTGGGTGCGGCCGGCACCGCCGGGTGGCTGGTTGCGATCATCGCCGTCGGCACCGGCGTGATCTGGCACCAGTCCGCTCCGGAGCGCCGCCGCCAGTGGGGCGAGTCGATGCCGGTGCCGTGGCTCGGCGCGGTGGTGGAGGAGAGCGACCGTCGGGCCTTCGTGCTCCGTTTCATCGGCGGTGGGGTGCTCGTCGCCGTCGGCATCATCGGCGTCGCGGCGGTCTACTCGCCCGCGCAGAACTTCGACGCCGTGCTCAACGGCGTGATCTTCGCGCTGGTCGGGCTGGCCGGCGTTGGCGTGGTTGCCGCGCCGGTGCTCTGGCGGACGTGGAACCAGCTCCGCTCCGAGCGCGAGGGCCGCATCCGCGAGCAGGAACGCGCCGAGCTGGCCGCGATGGTGCACGATCAGGTGCTGCACACCCTGGCTCTGATCCAGCGCAACGCCACCGACATCAAGACCGTGCAGCGGCTCGCCCGGGGGCAGGAACGGTCGCTGCGGAACTGGCTCTACAAGCCGACCGCCTCGCCGGCCGAGCGTTTCGCCGCGGCGCTGGAGCAAACCGCGGCCGAGGTGGAGGACACCTTCGCCATCACCGTCGAGGCGGTGGTCGTCGGCGACCGGGAGACCGACGAGAAGGTCGGCGCGCTGGTCGCCGCCGCCCGGGAGGCGCTGGTGAACGCGGCCCGGCACGCCGAGGTGCGGACCGTTTCGCTCTACGCCGAGGTGGAACCGGAACAGGTCAGCGTCTTCGTACGGGACCGGGGCAAGGGCTTCGACCCGGATACCGTGGAGGATCACCGGCACGGCGTTCGAGGATCGATCATCGGGCGGATGAAGCGGCACGGCGGCCGGGCGGAGATCCGGTCCGGGCCGGGGGAGGGGACCGAGGTCCGGCTGATCCTGCCGATCACCGGCACCGGCTCCACAGCGGAAAGGGACAGATGACCATGGCGGAGCAGTCGGTGGGACCGGTCGAGGGGGCGCAGTCCCGGGACGGGCGGCTGAGGGTGTTCCTCGTCGACGACCACGCCATGTTCCGGGCCGGCGTCCGCGCCGAGCTCGGCGGCCACGTCGAGGTGGTCGGCGAGGCCAGTACGGTGGCGGAGGCGGTCAGCCGGATCGCGGCGACCCAGCCCGACGTGGTGCTGCTGGACGTGCACATGCCCGACGGGGGCGGCCGGGCGGTGCTGGACGCGATGCGGCGTACCCATCCCCAGGTGCGGTTCCTGGCGTTGAGTGTGTCGGACGCGGCCGAGGACGTGATAGGGCTGATCCGGGCCGGCGCGCGGGGGTACGTCACCAAGACCATCTCGCCGGACGAGCTGACCGACGCCATCCGGCGGGTGGCCGACGGGGACGCCGTGTTCAGCCCGCGGCTGGCCGGGTTCGTGCTGGACGCGTTCGCGGCCCGGCCCGACACGCCGGTCGCCGACCCCGAGCTGGACCAGCTCACCAACCGGGAGCGCGAGGTGCTCCGGCTGCTGGCCCGGGGGTACGCGTACAAGGAGATCGCCAAGGAGCTGTTCATCTCGATCAAGACGGTCGAGACGCACGTGTCGAACGTGCTCCGCAAGCT
>JBARAE010000766.1:0-3057 GCA_049791715.1 Micromonospora sp. | reverse complement strand
TAGCGGGTCTGCTCCAGCCAGGAGGCGTAGAGCAGGCCGTAGATCGACTCGGGATCCTTGACCAGCTCGTCGTGCGGGCCACGCTGCACGATGCGGCCCCGGTCCACCACGACCACCTCGTCGGCGGCCTGGGCGGTGGAGAGCCGGTGGGCGATGGCGAGGGTGGTCCGACCCCGGGTGACCGCGTCCAGGGTGCGCTGGAGGCGTACATCGGTGGCCGGGTCGACCGCGCTGGTCGCCTCGTCGAGCACCAGCAGGTCGGGGTCGGCGACATAGGCGCGGGCGAGCGCGACGAGCTGCCGTTCCCCCACGCTGAGCGCCTCGCCGCGCTCGCCGACCGGGGTGTCCAGCCCCGCCGGCAGCCCGTCCAGCCAGTCGGCCAGGCCCAGCTCGGTGAAGGCGGCGGTGAGCTGCGCGTCGGTCAGCTCCGGCCGGGCGAAGCGGACGTTCTCTCCGACGGTGGCGTCGAAGAGGAAACCGTCCTGCGGCACCATCACCACCCGGGACCGCAGCGAGTCGAACCGGACCTGCCGCAGCGGCACCCCGGAGAGCAGCACCTCGCCGGCGGTCGGGTCCATCAGCCGGGTGAGCAGCTTGGCGAAGGTGGTCTTCCCGCTCCCCGTCTCGCCGACCACGGCGACCCGGCTCTTCGCCGGGATCTCCAGGGTCACGTCGTGCAGCACCGGCGGGCCGCCCGGGTAGGCGAAGGTCACCCCGGCGAAGCGGATGTCCAGCGGCCCCGGCGGCAGCTCCCGCCCCTGCTTGCCCGGGTCGGCCACGTCCGGGGCGACGTCCAGCACGTCGAGCACCCGCCGCCAGCCGGCGATCGCGTTCTGCGCCTCGTTGAGCACCTCCGTGGCGATCTGCACCGGCTGGATGAAGAGGGTGACCAGGAAGAGGAACGCGGTGAGCTGGCCGATGGAGAGCGAGCCGTCCACGCCGAGGATCACCCCGAGGACGACCACGCCGGCCAGCGCCAGCCCGGCGGCCAACTCCCCCACCGAGCTGCCCAGGATGCTGATCCGGATGGCTCGCTGCTGGGCCTGCCGCTGCCCCTCGATCGCGGTGTCCAGCCGCCGGGCGGTCCGCCCGGCGATCCCGTACGCCCGGATCACCGGGGCGCCCACCACGCTCTCCCCGATGGTGCCGAGCAGGGTGCCCATCCGCTGCCGGACCAACCCGTACGCCGCGGCGAGGCGGCGCTGCAGGAGCCGGATCACCAGCACCGCCGGGGCGAACGCGCTGAGCACCACCAGGGTCAGCTGCCAGGAGTACGCCAGCATGACCGCCGTGGTGACGACGAGTTGACCGAGGTTGACGATCAGGATCACGCCGCCCCACTGGAGGAACTGGGTGATCTGGTCGACGTCGCTGGTGACCCGGGAGACCAGCGAGCCACGCCGTTCGGACTGCTGGTGCAGCATCGACAGGTCGTGCACGTGCCGGAAGGCCCGGGTCCGCACCCCGGCCAGGGCGGTCTCGCTGACCGTGAAGAGCCGGCGCATCATCAGGTACCCGCACGTGGTGGTGATCACCAGGACGGCCGCGGTGATGGCCACGACCGTCGAGACGACGCCCATGTCGGGGCCGCCCTTTGCGGTCAGGCCGTTGTCGATGCCGCGCTGCACCGCTACCGGGACGGCGACTCGGCCGACCATGTAGACCAGCGCCAGGCCGAGGGTGCCGGCCAGCCCCGTCTTCAGCTCCGGGGAGAGGGCCAGCCCGCGCCGCAGCGTCCGCCAGGTCGACTCGGCCTTCTCCGTCGGCCGCTCGGCCTCCACGTGGGTCGCGCTCGCGCTCACCGGTCAACCTCGACTTCCAGGCCGGAGGTCAGCGGGGTGACCTCGTCGTACGTCCGGGTCTGCTCGCCGTCGTGCTCGGCCTGCTCGTACGCGGTCACCAGGTCGGCGTAGCCGGGGACGGTGGCAAGCAGGTCGGTGTGGGTGCCGCGGGCGATCACCCGGCCCTGCTCGACGTAGATGACCTCGTCGGCGAGGGCGATGGTGGCCCGCCGGTACGCGACCACCAGGATCGAGGCGGCGGCGCCCGTGTCCCCGGTCGGGGCGCGCAACCCGGCGAGGATGGCGGCCTCCACCCGGGGGTCGACAGCACTGGTGGCATCGTCGAGCACCAGCAGCCGGGGCCGGCCGGCGAGGGCCCGGGCCAGGGTGAGCCGCTGCCGCTGGCCGCCGGAGAGCGAGGTGCCCCGCTCGCCGACCATGGTGTCCAGCCCGTCCGGGAGGGCCGCGACGAAGCCGTCCGCCTCGGCCAGCCGCAGCGCCGCCCACACCTCGTCGTCGCCGATGCCGGTCCGGTCCAGGGTGATGTTGGCCCGCACCGTGTCGTCGAAGACGAACGGCACCTGGGCGACGAGGGCGACCGTCGAGGCCAGCGAGGCGGCCGTCAGGTCGCGGACGTCGACGCCGTCCAGGGTGACGGTGCCGGAACGCGGGTCGACCAGGCGGACGGCCAGCGAGGCGATGGTCGACTTGCCGGCCCCGGTCGGGCCGACCAGGGCGACCGTCTTCCCGGCCGGCACGGTGAAGGAGACCTCACCGAGCACCTCGGTGCCGGGCAGGTGCGCCTCGGCCGGCTCGTAGCCGAAGTGGACGTCGTGGAAGGCGAGCGTGGCCGGCGTCGGCTCGGCCCGGTCGAGCGTCCGCTCGCCGTACGGCATCTCACCGGTCGCGTCGAGCACCCGGGCCACCCGGTCCCAGCCGGCGACGCTGCGCGGCAGCTCGGCCAGCACCCAGCCGATGGCGCGGACCGGGAAGGCCAGCACGGTGAAGAGGAAGGCGACGCTGACCAGCTCGGTGACGCTGATCGCGCCCTGCCGCAGCCGGAGCGCGCCGACCACCAGCACGGCGAGGGTGCCGAGGCTGGGCAGGGTCTCCAGCATCGGGTCGAAGACCCCGCGCAGCCGGCCGACGGCGATCAGGGCGTCCCGCAGCTCCCCGGCCCGGGAGGCGAAGCGCGCCGTCTCCTGGGCCTCGCGGCCCATCGTCTTGACCACCAGCGCGCCGTCGAAGCTCTCGTGGGCGATCCCGCTCACCTCAC
>JBARAE010000765.1:0-2835 GCA_049791715.1 Micromonospora sp. | reverse complement strand
GGACCCGGCCGGGTCGCCGGGCGGCCCGCGCCAGCGCGGCCAGGGCACGGGGTACGGCAACCACCGACCAGGCGAGCGTTCGCCGGCTCTCCGCCCCATAGGCAACACGCCAGACGGTGGAGATCCGACCGAGAATGCGGCGTACGTCTGCTGCTCCGGTCATGCGGACAGTTTTCTCTGCGTCGTCGACCGGCACCATCAGGATGATCCCCCGGGCGACCCCGGACCGACCCTGATCGGGCCCGGAGCCGGCACATGCGCAAAGGTCATCCGCCTGGTGGTGATGGTCATCAGCCTCGCGGTGCTCTTTTTCGGTGTCCGCATCGCCGTGACGCGCCGATTGCCTCGAAGGCAGATTCACTCGGCCGGTCGACCGCGGAGCAGAGTACCCAGCCGGTCCGTTTTGGGGCGGTGATTGCGTTGATGGGCGCGAGTCTGTTCATCCAGCAAATCGCGTCGCTCATCTCCACGCCCTTCGCGGTCGGACTCGCCCTGCTCCTGGTGCCATTGGTTCTTGTCGTAGCCGCGGTGGATGGTTCGCCCTCCGGCGGAACTAGCCGCCCCCTACCCGCATTTGTCATGCCGAAGAGCGGATACCGCGAGCCGGCCCGATGAAGCAGGCGCGGGATGCCGCGATCTCGGCGCACCCCTCGAATCAAGAACTCGATCACGCCGTACATCGTGCCCGGCGCCACGCTGCGCGCATGCTCATTCGCCGCTGGTCGTGCGCGGCCTTTTGGCTAAGCCCTGCAGTTCACCGCCTGGGGATTCGTCCATGCGCTAGCCGCCTTGCATGCCAACGGATGCGGCGTGGATCGTCAGGGAAGAAGCTGTCCCAGTCGTGGTCCAGGCACGTCCATGCCACCGGCTGTCCGCTCTCTTCGACGAGCGGCGTGGAGGCGTCAACGATCGCGACATACGACAGCCCGAGGGTCGGGGACCAGCCTCGGCTATAAGAGCGAACGGCAACGGCTGCGGGCGTGGACAGCACCTCCGCGCGGAGTCCCGTTTCTTCGAACAGCTCGCGGCTGGCTGCTTCCCGAGGCGTCTCGCCGGGCTCGACCTTCCCGCCGGGTGGGACCCAGGCGCGCCAGGGATGGTTCACGAGCAGCACCTGGGCCAGATCCTCGTCGAAGACCCATACCTCGGCCGCAAGCGGGGACACGAGCAGCTCTTTGGCGCGGTCCAGCCACTGGCATGCGTTGTCGAACTCCCGAACGGCCCGGCGCGCGTCCACTTCCGCAGCCGCGCAAGATCGCATCCGTAGCTCTTCACTCATCAGCCGAACCTACGGCGAGGCTGTGACACCGAAGGTTCCTCGCCCTTGTCATGGCGGGTGCCCGCACAACGGCCAACAACGTCCGCACATGCCGCGGACACCGCGCGTTACGGTCAGTGGCGGCTGCCCGGGCGCCCGCCGTCGGCGTCCGAAGCCGATGAGAGCAAGATTGCCGCGAGCATCGACGGATCATGTCGATCCCGCCGCGAGGCTGCCGTGGGGTGATGACCGCAGCACCCGCGGACGTAGTCTTCAGCAGTGGACACACCGGCCTTCACACTCCGCGTGCTCGTGATCGGGCTCGATCCATATCGGGTGCCCGGGCCCTGGGACCCCAAGCCGGTGGCAGACGGCATCGAGATCGGACGGGCCCGGTTCATCGAACACGGCGTGGGGGCTGAGTTCTGTCTGTTCGGTCTTGACGGCAGCGACGACGTAGAGGCGGTCCTCACCGCTGCCCTCTGCGCGCAGCCGTGGGAGTGCGTCGTGATCGGTGGCGGTGTGCGCAATCAGCTTGACCTGTTCGAGCGCGTGGTCAACCTGGTGCGTCGGCATGCTCCCGACGCGGGGATCGCATTCAACTCCACCCCGACGGACACCTTCGAGGCAGCCGCCCGCTGGGTGGAGATCCCCGGATGATGGCCGTCATGAGGCAACGGTAGCGAGAAGGCGTTCATCGGCCGTTTCCGCAGCTCAAGGGGTGCCAGAGGCCGCCGTGCGACCGGTCATGCGATTCGCTCCGCATCGTGATGTGCCCGGGCAGCCGTGCGACATCACCGCGCGGCGAGGTCGGACAAGGCTTGCGACCTTGACACCGCCTGAACGATGGCCGCATGAGCCCGACTGACACGGACCCGCTCTTGCTGACCGGCCGCCTGGTGATCGTCGTCGTCAGCCTCTTCTTACTCGTATTCGGCGTCCGCGTCGCCGTGACGCGACGCAATCGTCACCGACATGACGACCTCGCAACCGCCCTCGCTGCGACTCGCAGGCCAGCCAACCAACTGCCCTGGATCGAATCGGCTGGCGGTCCGCTCATCATCGTGCCGACGACCGCCCTCGCCCACTGGCGGGGCGCGTCGGACGGGTTCTACCCGGACGACGTCGACAGTTGGGATGACTATTGGCGAGCGTGTGAGGTTGACGGATACGCCGGCACCATCCCAGTCGGCGACGCCCAGGCGCTGGTCCTAGGCGACGAGCCAGCATCGACCACCTACCTGCCCGAACGGCGACTCTTTGTCCGCTGGATCTACGCCGAATCCGAGGCGGACGTCATCCGACTCATCCCTAAAGCCCTCGAGATGGCCGACTGGGAAGACGCCGGAGACTGGATTACTGACGGGCCGGCGACGTTATTCGACTCCGCACTCGCCGGAGACGAAGCCAAACGCAGCGATCACCTCAGGATCGAGGTAGGGCCTGGCACCTACCAGATCCGCACCGCATACGTCGAGCCCGAGAACCGAACCGCCCTCGCCCTCGTTCACCTCGCCGACCAGGTGGGATGACACTGCCGAATTGACCTCTTAGAGGATCAAGGCGGCCCGCAAGCG
>JBARAE010000764.1:0-3530 GCA_049791715.1 Micromonospora sp. | reverse complement strand
CGTCAGGCCCGGACCGGCACCCGCTGCAGTCGGATCTGCCACACGTCCGGACCGTCCTGCAGCCATTCGGCGGTCATCCCGCCGCCGTACCGCCGGTCGATCTCGGCGAGCAGCGGACGCGGGGCGTGCGGCGCGATCAGGACCAGGGCGCCGTCCGCCGGCAGCGCGTCCAGGGCCGCCAGCACCCGGGCGTGACGCTCCCCGTGGGGTACGTCCCGGACGTCCAGCCGGGGGTCGATGCTGAGCACAGCCGCCTCCCCGCCGCTCGGCGCAGCAGCGTCTCCGCCGCAGCCGCACGCACCGCCGCACCCGCCGCTCCCCGCGCTCTCCTCGGCCCCGATCAGGTCGTGCATGCCGGCGAGGAGCCCGGCCAGCGACACGTTCTCGGCGTCGGTCAGCAGCGGCACGACCAGCCCGTTCTCCTTGTCGAGGTGGACGGCGAAGAGCGCGGCGAGGGCGCGGGCGGCCGCGGCGACGCGCGCCGGGCGGTTCGCCATCTCCAGTTCCGCGACCAGGTCGAGGATCTCCCGGTGCTCGCGCAGCATGCCGTCCACCAGCAGGGCGCCCCGGTCGAGGGCCGCCGCCGCCGGGTACATCGTCGCCTCCTCGGCCTGGGCGTGCGGCAGCAGCTCGTCGTGCAGCCAGCGGGCCAGTTCGTCCCGGCGTCGCAACACCTCGGCCTCGTCGCCGCCGTCGGCCGCCGCGAGAAGGCGGCCGGTGTGCGAGTCGAGGGTGGCGGCGAGTTCGGCGTGGTGCCGTACGACAGCCTGCGCGGCGCGGCGGTCGGCGGCGGGGTCCGGCTGTGACATGAAGCCCTCCCAGGGTTTTGATGCTGTTTGACGTTGTAACGTTAACTGCCGTGGAAACCGCGAGAACAGGGCCATCCGGCGGGACCGTCGACACCCCCCGCCACCGGGCCCTCGGCACCGCCAGCCGGGTCACGATCCTGACCCTGGTGCGCGACGCCGAGGGCGGCATGACCGCCGCCGAGGTGGCCGAGCGCACCGGCCAGCATCTCTCCACCACCCGCACCCACCTCGACCGGCTGGTCGAGGCGGGGCTGCTGGTGAAGGCGAGAGCCAGCGGCGGGCAGCCCGGGCGTCCCGCGTGGCGCTACCGGGCCACCGGGCACGACGACCCGGCGCCGGCACCGGCGCCGTACCGCTCCCTGGCGGCCGCGTTGCTGGACCACCTCGCCAAGGACGACGGGGACACCCGAGCGGCGGCCGGCCGCGCCGGCCAGGACTGGGGGCGGCACCTCGCCGCGGCGACCGACTCCGACGGCGGTCCCGTGCGCACCGTGCTGAACGTCCTCGACGGTCTCGGGTTCACCCCCCGGCTCTCCGAGGAGGGCGGCACCCCCGAGGTGCACCTGCACACCTGCCCGTTCCTGGACCTGGTCGGGCGCAATCCGGACGCGATGTGCGGACTGCACGCCGGCGTGATCCGCGGCGCGCTCGAACAGGCGGGAGCACCCGACGCGACCGCCGTGCTCGAGCCGTTCGGCGCGCCCACCGCCTGCGTGGTCCGCCTCGGCCTGACCCGCACGCGCCCCGAGGCGGGCCCGGCATGACTGGGTCCCGGCCGGTACCGGTGAGCTGGCGCTCACCCGTCCTGGCCGCCGGCGGTTTCGCGCTGCTCACCGGCCTGTACGCGGCCCTGCTGCTGCTCGGCGTGCCGGTGCCGGCACCGAGGCTGCCGCTGGAAGAGGTGCACGGGCCGCTGATGGTGTTCGGCTTCGTCGGCACCCTCATCGCGCTGGAACGTGCGGTGGCCCTGGGCGCCCGGTGGGCCCTGCTCGCCCCGACCTGTTCCGGGCTGGGCGCCCTGCTGCTGGTGCTCACCGGCGCCGGCCTCGCCGCCAAGCTCCTGCTGATGACCGCCGCGGTCGCCCTGCTCGGGATCTACCGGGCGCTCTGGCATCGGCAACCGGGCGTCGCCCTGCTGGCCCAGGCCGCCGGGGCCTTCGGCTGGTACGCGGCCACGCTGCTCTGGCTGGCCGGCTTCCCGGTGGCCCGGACGCTGCCGTGGCTGGTCACCTTCGTTGTCGCCACCATCCTGGGTGAACGTCTCGAACTGGCGCACGTGGCGTTGTCACCGGCCGGTTCCCGCTGGTGCCTGGCGGCGCTGGCCGCTCTCACCGCCGGCGCGACCGCAACCCTGCTGTGGGCCGGCCCCGGTACGCACCTGTTCGGTGTCAGCCTGCTCGCGGTGACCGCCTGGCTCGCCGTCTTCGACGTCGCCCGGCGGACGGTCCGCGGTCGCGGTCTGCCCCGCTACGTCGCCGTCGGGCTCCTCGCCGGGTACGCCTGGCTGGGCCTCGCCGGGCTGCTCTGGGCCGGTACCGGGGAAACCGTCGCCGGGGCCAGCTACGACGCGGTCCTGCACGCGGTCTTCCTCGGCTTCACCATGTCGATGATCTTCGTGCACGCCCCGGTGATCCTGCCCGCGGTGCTCCGCCGCCCGCTGCCGTACCGGCCGGTCCTGTACGCGCCGCTGGCCCTGCTGCACGCCTCGCTGGTGCTGCGCCTCGTGGTGGGCGACGGGCTCGGCGTCGCGACGGTCTGGCGTTGGTCCGGGGTGGCGAACGTGGCGGCGGTACTCGGCTTCCTCGGCTGCGTCGTCGTCCTGTCCGTCCGCCGGCGGCCCACGGCGTCCCGGCCGCCGGTGCCCGCGCCCGTAGCCGTGGCGGTGCGGTGATGGCCACCACGGACACCCGACCGGCGTCGGCGACGCCCACCGGACGGGCCGGCTGGCACCGGCGGGTGGCGGCGCTGCCCACGGCGTACCTGCTCGGGCTCGTCGTCCTCGGCTTCGTCCACCCCTTCCTGCCGTCGTGGCGCTGGCTGGCGATCCACCTCTTCCTGCTGGGCGCGGCGACCAACGCCATCCTGATCTGGAGCGCCCACTTCACCGTCGCGGTGCTGCGGGCCCCGGCGCCGCCCAGCCGGCGCGCCGAGAGCGTGCGCCTCGTCGCGCTGAACGTCGGCGTGCTGGCCGTGCTCGTCGGCGGGGCCGCTGACCGGCCCTGGACCGGGGTGGCCGGAGCCGCGGTCGTCTTCGCCGCCGTCGCCGCACACCTCGGCTGGCTGGCCGCCCGGCTGCGCACCGCCCTGCCGACCCGGTTCGCGGTCACGGTCCGCTACTACCTCGCCGCCGCCATCGCCCTGGTCGTCGGCATCCCCGTCGGCGCCGCGATGCTCGTGGTCGATGAGCCCGCCCGGCCGCGGCTGCTGCTGTTCCACGCCCACGTCAACCTGCTCGGCTGGGTGACCCTGACCGTCCTCGGTACGCTGCTGACCCTCTGGCCGACCGTGCTGCGGACCCGGATGGCCCAGAACGCGGTCCGCGCCGCCACGGTGGCCCTGCCCCTCGTGGTGACCGGCCTCGTCCTGCTCGGCACCGGTCTGCTCGCCTGGTGGCGTACGGTCATCGGCGCCGGCCTGGCCCTGGTGGTCGTCGGCGCGGTGATCGCGCTGCGCCCGGCGCTCGCCGCCGCCCGCACCCGGCCGCCGGGCTCCTTCGCGGGC
>JBARAE010000763.1:0-11044 GCA_049791715.1 Micromonospora sp. | reverse complement strand
CCCGCCCGCACCGCACCGGGCCCCACCACCCCCATCGACCACTTCGTCTTCCTCATGCAGGAGAACCACACCTTCGACAACTACTTCGGCACCCGACCCGGGGTCGACGGCATCCCCGCCGGCACCTGCATGCCGGTGCGCCGGGGCACGGCCCAGCCCTGCGTCGAGCCGTTCCACATGGGTGAGCTGGGCAGCCTGGACCTGGACCACACCGCCGAGGCGTTCCGGGTGCAGTACGACAAGGGCCGGATGGACGGCTTCGTCGAGGGCGTGAGCACCCAGGGCAAGGACGGCAAGCTCGCGATGGGCTACTACGACGACCGCGACCTGCCGTACTACTGGAACATCGCCGACGAGTACGTGCTCTTCGACCGCTTCTTCAGCTCGTCCAACTCGGGCAGCATCCGCAACCACATGTTCCGGGTCACCGGCGGCCCGGGCGCCACCGGGAAGTCGGAGTCGATCCCCGCGTCGGGCTGGGGTGACCTCCCCACCATCTTCGACCGGCTGGAGGCCGCGGGAATCAGTTGGAAGTTCTACGTGGAGAACTACGATCCCACGATCACCTTCCGCTCCCGGACCAGCGAGGAGGACGTCGACCGGGGAGCCCAGGTGATCTGGGTGCCGCTGCTCGCGTACGCGCGCTACGTCGACGATCCCCGGTTGTTCGGCAAGATCGTCGACCTGGACCAGTACTACGAGGACGCCGCCAAGGGCAACCTGCCGGCGGTCTCCTTCATCGCGCCGGCCGGCGACAGCGAGCACCCACCCGGCAGCATCCGGGCCGGGCAGAACCTCGTCCGGACGCTGCTCACCCAACTGATGCGATCGCCGGACTGGGACTCGTCGGCCTTCCTCTGGTCGTACGACGACTGGGGCGGCTGGTACGACCACGTGGCGCCGCCGCAGGTCGACCGGTACGGGTACGGCTTCCGGGTACCGGCGCTGCTGGTCAGCCCGTACGCCCGACGCGGGTACGTCGACTCCACGACCCTTGACTTCACCTCCGCGCTGAAGTTCATCGAGGTCAACTGGCGACTGAAACCGTTGGCCGAGCGGGACGCGAAGGCGGCGACGTTCCTCGACGCGTTCGACTTCGACCGGCCACCCCGGCCGGCGGTCTTCCTCAGCACCGAACGCACCCCCGCGGCCGTCGTGAGACCGGACCCGGTGCCGGTGTACGCCTCGTACGCCATGGTGGGCAGCGCGGTGACGGCGCTGGTCGGCGTGGCGGCCCTGAGGCGGCGACGGTGGACGTGATCCGGCGATCGGCGCGCGCCGCCCTGCTGTCCCTGGTGGCGGTCCTGCTGGCGCTGGTCGCGCTGCCCACCGCCGCCGACGCGGCCCGGCCCGCACCGGCCCGGCCGGGAGTGCTCCACCTCCAGACGGTTCCGCCATTGCGGGGTGTAGTGGTGAAGGTCGACGGGACGGTGGCCCGCTCCGACGCCAGGGGCCGGATCCAGGTCGCCGTCCGCAACTTCATCGACCTCGACAAGCGCCTGGTCGTGCCCGAGACCCGAATCAGCGACGACCGGAAAGTGATCTTCGATCGCTTCCGGGGCGACGTCGACGCCGGCGCGCGCGGCAAGGTCGTGGAGCTCGGCCTGCGTACCGTCCGGCTGGTCTCGTGGAGCTTCATCGACCGCTTCGGCGCGGTGGTGCCGGCGGACCGGGTCGCCGCGATGCGACTGCGCAGCAACACCGGTGAGGTCCTCGACCTGAGCGGGCCCGAGTTGACCCGGCCGCGCTGGGTGGCGGAGAGCCGCACCCAGCAGGGACCGCGGGGACTGGTCTCCAAGCAGCTCTACTACGTGGTCGACAGCGCGATGGTCGACGGCACCTCGGTGGTCAACCGGGCGGGACAGCGGTTCGTGCCCTGGGAGCGGACCGCCTGGATTGTGCAGTTGCTCTTCTTCCGCGTCTCGTTCACGGCTACCGACATGTTCTTCACCCACCAGGTCGGCGACGGCATCGAACTCACCCGCGCCGACGGTGGCGTGCAGCGACTCCCGTTCGGACGGGACGGCACGGCGGTGGTGCCCGACCTGCCCCGCGGCACGTACACGGTCACGGTCTTCGGCGGTGGCGTGTCGTTCGGCCGTCCGGTCAGCATCAGCAAGGACCAGCAGGTGCCGTTGACCGTGATCAGCGTGGCGGACCTGACCCTGGTGACGATGGCGGTGCTGGTCGTCGCGGTGGGCCTGGTGCTGCTCGGGCGGCCCCACCTGCTGACCCGGCTGCGCCGCCGCCGGACGGGACGCCCGCCCCGGCCACGGCCACGGCACCGTGCGCCGTGGCGGGGTGGCCGCGCTCGCCCGCCGGACGGCTCGACGACGGAGGACCGGCCCTCGGCACCGGCACGGGGCGCGGTCACCCTGGTGCTGCTGGTGCTCGCCGCGTCGGCGGTGGGCCTGCTTCCGCCCGCGCCCGCACGCGCCGACCTCGGCCGCGCGGGGAACGCCCCGCATCCGTCGGCGGCGCCGGTGCCGGTGCTGGCCTACTACTACATCTGGTTCAATCCGACGTCCTGGAACCGCGCCAAGATCGACTATCCGTTGCTCGGTCACTACTCCAGCGACGACGCCGAGATCATGCGGCGGCACATCCGCATGGCGAAGACGGCCGGCATCAACGGGTTCCTGGTGTCCTGGAAACATACGCCGCAGCTCGACGAGCGGCTGGCCAAGCTGGTCGAGGTGGCCCGCGAGGAGAAGTTCCGCCTGGGCATCGTCTACCAGGGTTTGGACTTCTCCCGCACCCCGCTGGCCTTCGACACGGTCCGCACCGACCTGACGTTCTTCGCCTCCCGGTACGCCACCGATCCGGTGTTCGACATCTTCGGCCGGCCGGTGGTGATCTGGACCGGCAGCGACCGGTTCACCGCCGCACAGATCGCCGACACCGTCGGCGGCGTACGGGGGAGGCTGCTGTTGCTCGGCAACGCCAAGAGCCTCGAGGACGTCGAGTCGAGCCACGGCGTTCTCGACGGCCAGGCCTACTACTGGTCCTCGGTGGACCCGGTGGCCGGTACCAGCGGGGCGAAGCTGGCGGCGATGTCCCGGGCGGTGCACGAGCGGGGCGGGTTGTGGATCGCCCCGGTGACCCCCGGGTTCGACGCCCGGTTGGTCGGCGGCAAACGGGAGGTGCCGCGCCGCGACGGGGACACCCTGCGGGCGTCCTTCGCCGCGGCCCGCCTGTCGGACCCCGACGCGATCGGGGTGATCAGCTGGAACGAGTTCAGCGAGAACACCCACATCGAGCCGAGCGAGCATTTCGGCTCGACGGAGATCAACGTGCTCGCCGACCTGCTCGGCGTACGCGTCGACGTGGACGTGCCGGTCGACAGCAGCGAACCGGGCGACGGCGGCCACTGGGGACTGACCGCCTCCGGCGCGCTGCTGTTCGCCGGCGCGGCGGTGGTCCTGTTACCGCTCGGGGTGGCGTTCCGCCGACGCCGCCCACCGTCGGCCGGTCGCCGGTCCGCCTCCGGCGCCGGAACGCCCGACCCGTCCGCCGACCCCTGGTGACCATCCCACCCCCGCGCCGCGCAGGGCGCCGAACTCCTACGTCGTACACCCGCTCAGGGGAGGTCTCCCGATGAACGTACGCAGAGCGACCCGCCCACATACCGCGTCCGCCGTCGTCGCCGTGTTCATCTCCGCCGGGCTGGCGCTGGTGGGCAGCGGTCCTGCGGAGAGCGCCTCATCCACCTGCCTGACGTCGAACGCGCCCGGCGGCTACACCGTGCTGGTCTGCGTCACCCAGCCGGCGACCGGCAGCACGCTCGTGGGCGACACCGCCGTCACGGCGACCGTCAACGTGACGGTCGGCACGAGCCCCGGCGTCGCCAAGACGGAGTGGTCCATCGACGGCGACCACCTGATCACCGACTTCCAGTCGCCGCACCAGTTCACCATTTCCACCGCCGACTTCGCCGACGGTCAACACACGATCGGCGTCTCGGCGAAGATGCGCGACGGGTACGTCACCCCGGCCACGGCCATCACCGTCACCTTCGCCAACGGCAACACCACCGCGCCACCGAACACGCGGCAGTGGTCCGTCCCGCCGATCCATCCCCGCGGCCCTCAGGAACCCTTCGTGGTGGCGGCCGTGGGTGACGGGGCGGGCGGCGAGGCCAACGCGGTCAACGTGACGAACGCCCTCGTCGGGTGGGACCCGGATCTGTTCCTCTATCTCGGCGACGTGTACGAGGAGGGCACGCTGACCGAGTTCAAGAACTGGTACGGCGGCCCCACCGCCTTCTACGGCCGGCTCCGCGGCGTCACCACTCCGACGATCGGCAACCACGAGTACACCGGCTCCACCGCCGACGGCTACTTCCACTTCTGGGACAACATCCCGCACTACTACAGCTACGACGCCAACGGTTGGCACTTCATCGCCATCGACTCGACCGGCAACTACAACAAGGTGGCGCCGGGCACCGCGCAGTACGACTGGTTCGCCCAGGACCTCGCCGCCAACCGGAGCCCGTGCACGGTCGTGTTCTGGCACCACCCGCTCTTCTCGGTCGGATCGGAGGACCCGGCGCCGCGGATGCAGGCCATGTGGGACCTGATGGCCTCTCACCACGTCACCCTGCTCGTCACCGCACACGACCACAACTACCAGCGCTGGGCACCCATGGGCGCGGGCGGCGTCCTCGCCGACGACGGGATCGTCGAGCTCGTGGTGGGCGGCGGCGGCCACTCCAGTCAGGGCTTCCAGACCTCGGACTCCCGGGTGGTCAAGACCAACAAGAGCTACGGCGCCACCCGCATGCAGCTCTACGGCAACCGCGCCGAGCTGCAGTACCACGCGGCCGGTGCCACCGGTACGACCCTGGTCGACTCGTCCACCGTCTCGTGCAAGGGCGCGGACGGGCTCGCCCCGACCGCACCCGCCGGCCTGACCGCGACCGTGAACCCGGCCCCGTCGGTGACCCTCGGCTGGACCCCGGCAATGGACAACTACGGCGTGACCGGATACCGGGTCTACCGCGACGGCACCCCGGTGGCCGACCTGCCGGCGACCGCGACCGGCTGGACGGACACCTCCGTCGCCGGGGCCACCGGGTACGCGTACACGGTCGACGCCGTCGACCAGGCGGGCAACCGGTCCCCGCGTACCCCACCGGTGGCCGTGACGACCGCCGGGCCGGACACCACGCCGCCCACCGCCCCGGACGGCCTCGCCGCGACGGCCACCCCGGACGCGGTCACCCTCACCTGGTCGCCGGCGGCGGACAACGTCGGCGTCGCGGCCTACACGGTGCTCCGGGACGGTGCGGAGGTGGCGACCGTGACGGCGACGAGCTACGCCGACAGCTCGGTACCCGCGGACGAACCCCACACCTGGACCGTGCGCGCGGTGGACGCGGCCGCGAACGTCAGCGCCGACTCCAGCCCGGTCACCGCGGTGCGGGACACGCTGGCACCGTCGCCGCCGCCGAACCTGCGGGTCACCGACGTGGCCCCCGGTGCGGTCGGCCTCGCCTGGGACGCGTCGACCGACAACGTGGCGGTGGTGCGGTACCGGCTGTTCCGGGACGGCAGCCTGCTGACGGAGACCGCGGGCCAGACGTTCCTCGACGAGACCGTGGGCAGCACCGGCACCTCCCACACGTACCTGGTCACGGCTGTCGACGCCGCGGGGAACGCCTCCGAGCCGAGTAACGCGGCCAGCGTCATCACGGTGGATGCCAACCCACCGACGGTGCCCGCCAACCTGCGGGCCTCGGCGACCGGACCGAACCGCGTCGACCTGTCGTGGGAACCCGCGACGGACGACATGGGCGTGGCCGGCTACCGGGTGTACCGCGACGGCACCGCCGTCGGGACCAGTACCGGCACCAGCTTCGCCGACACCACCACCCTCTCGGAAACCTCCTACACGTACACGGTCGCCGCCTTCGACGCGGCCGGGAACTCCTCCGGCCCGGGCGCCCCGGCCGCGGTCACCACACCGGCGGCCACGCCGATCCTGGCGGTGGCGGACACCTACGTGAAGGCGTCCAGCCCCACCAGCAGGTACGGGACCGGCCCCGCCCTGCGGGTCGACGGCGATCCGGTCACCAACTCCTACCTGAAGTTCACCGTGTCCGGGCAGGCCGGCACGGTGGTGCGGGCACGGCTGAAGGTGTGGGTCTCGGCGGGCTCCTCCTCCGGCTTCGTGGTCCGCCCGGTTGCGGACTCGACCTGGTCGGAGACGTCGACGGACTGGAACAACGCGCCGCCGATCGGCAGCACGTCGATCGCCGCCACCGGCCGGACGACAAGCGGCACCTGGGTCACCCTCGACATCACGCCCGTGGTCGGCGGGAACGGCACGGTCACCGTGGGCCTGACCTCGAGCGGCACCTCGGCGAGCAGTTACGGCAGCCGCGAGACCAGCACCCCGCCGCAGCTGCTGCTGGACGTGGTGTCATGACCGGCGACGTACCCGGAGCCGGTCGACGGCGTCGCCGATGACCGAGCCGGTCATCGGCAGCAGCGGGGAGGACCGCATCACCGCCAGGTCCTCCCCCGGCGAGGTGGCCCCGTCGAGGAAGCGCAGCACCCGCTCGGGCGGATTCCGGTCGAAGAGCCGGTCGAAGAACTCGACGCCGCCGATCCGGCCGCGGTCCAGGGCACGCAGCGCCACCGCGTCCATCCACCGGTGACGCCGCGGGTACGCGGGGCGGGGCACCGGGGGCCGACCGGCGGCCAGGGCCCGCGCCACGTCCTCGGCCTGCCGGTGCATGGCGGAGAAGGTGAACCCGGTGGAGGGGCGGGTCGCGCCGCCGGCCGTGCCGAGGCGGACCACCCGGGGCGAGGGCCGGGCGAGGAACGGGCCGTCCGTCATCGGGATCACCCCGTTCTCCACCTCCCGGACGTGCAGCGTCGCCGGGTCGAGGCCGAGCAGGTCGACGTACCCGCGCAGCGCCGCGTCGTACGCGTCGTCGCTGAGCAGGGCGGGTGAGAACTCGGTGTACTCGACCAGGGCGTACCGGTCGCTGATCGGCAGCACGTAGCCGAACGAGACACCCCGGGCGGGCTGCGGGGTGCGGAAGTCCATCAGCACCGCCCGCGCCCGGTCGAACGTCGGCGCTTCGGTCTCCACCCACCAGCCGCGGAAGTGCTGCAGCCAGTTCGTCCGCCCCGGCCGCTCCGGCGGGCGGGGCCGGGAGTCGAGCACCCAGGCGGCCCGGACCAGCTCCCCGCCGTCGGTGTCCCGGACGGTCACCCGCTGCCCGTCGTCGTCGAGGGCGCCGGCCGCCACACCGATCCGGATGGCGCCGAGGCGACGTTCGGCCTCGGCAGCCCGGTCGTAGACCGGGCCCGAGCGGAGCATGGCGTACCGCATCGGGGTGAGATCCAGGACGCGGCGGCCGGCGGGCGTGACCACGTCGACCCGCGACCAGCTGGCGCTGAGCAACGGGTCGAGGTCGCTGCCCGGGCGGTCCCAGAACGCCCAGGTGCGGTCCTGGCCGCGCTTGTGCACCGGGTCGACCACCGCAACCCGCAGGCCGGTGAGCCCGTGCCGGTCCAGGGCGGCCAGGACGAGGGACGCCGCGCCGCCGCCACCCACCAGTGCCACGTCGACCGGGGTTGCGTTCACCCGGTCACGCTGTCACACCCGGGTCGGCCGCCGCCCGCGGGCTCCGACATCCGAGGCCGCGCTGGCGCACCGATCCGCCGCGCAGCGTGCGATGCTCCGCGTGCCGGACGCCGGGTGACCGACCCGCGGGCTCCGATCAGGCCACCGTGCTCGGCGACTCGTCCGCCTGCGGGGCGGGATCGGCGTAGGCGGCAGCCACCGTCGCCCGGTCGAAGACCCGCCAGGTCACCGCCGTCACCGCCAGGGCCACCACGAACCCCACCCAGTACGGCGCGGTCAGCCCGAACCGGGTGGCGACCACGCCGCCGAGCAGCGCGCCGACGCAGTTGCCGCCGGCCGCGAGGAACAGGCTGGCGCTGCCCACCCGGCCCTGCAACGCGGCCGGGGTCAGCCGTTGGCGCAGCGAGTTCGCCACCATGTTCCACAGTGCGCCGTGCACACCGAAGGCGAACAGCGCGCCGGCGATGACGATCGCGCTGCGGGACGCCGCCAGGGCCAGGTGCAGTCCCGCCTCGATCAGCAGCCCGATCCGGATGGTCCACGTGGCGGTGATCCGGGCGACGACCCGGTCCCCGACGACCGAGCCGAGCAGCCCGCCGACCGCCATGCAGGTGAACAGGGCGCCGTAGCCGACAGAGCCCAGGTGCAGGCGCTCGGTGGCGAGCAGCACCAGCACCGCGACGGCCGCGGTGAGGGTGACGTTGAGCAGCCCGATCAGCAGGGTCATGGTGCGCAGCAGCCGCTGCGACATCAACCAGCGGAATCCCTCGACGACGTCCGCACGGACCGAGCGGCGGTCGCCGCCCGCGTCGGGGGAGCCCCGGTACGACCCGGCGACCAGGCCGATCAGGACGGCGCTGAGGGCGTACGTGGCGGCGTTGACGCCGAACGGGATGCTCGCCGCCAGCACGAACAGGAACCCGCCGAGCGGGCCGGCGATCATGCCCTGCATCAGCGTGGTGCCGCCGCCCAACCAGCCGTTGGCGCGTTCCAGCTTGGACCGGGGCACCACCGCCGGAACCATCGCCTGACCGGCCACGCGGAACACCACCTCACCGGTGTTGACCACGAAGAGCACCGCGTACAGCAGCGCGACGCCGGCGCGGTCCGTGACGATCGCCGCGGTGAGCGTCACGAGGGCGGCCACCCGTACCCAGTCGATGAGGACCATCAGCCGGCGCCGGTCGACCCGGTCGACCACCACGCCGCCGGGCAGGGCGAAGAGCAGCCACGGCAACCACGCCACCGCGGAGGCCGCCGACACGGTCAGCGGGTCGTCCGTCTGCGACGCCACGAACAGCGGTGCTGCCACGGTGGCCATCCCGCTGCCGAGCGCCGACATGGTGCTCGCCGCCCAGAGCCGGGCGAAGCGCCCGTCGAGCCGTTCCCCCACTGCCCCCGTCATGGCGAGCGAACCTACCAGCGAAATCTCCGTTGAGCGGGATGGCCTGCCCGTGCGAGGGTCGGCCGGTGACCGACTACCTGGCGATCAACCGGGCGAACTGGGACGACCGCGCTGCCGCCCACGCCGCCTCCCCCGACTACGCGGTGGACCGGTTCCTCGCCGACCCGACGTACCTGAGCGACGTCGTCCGCTTCGACCTGCCCCGGCTCGGCACGATCACCGGCCTGGACACCGTGCACCTGCAGTGCCACATCGGCACCGACACCGTCTCGCTGCACCGGCTCGGCGCGCGGACGACCGGCCTGGACTTCTCCCGCGCCTCCCTCGCCCAGGCCCGCAGCCTCGCCGGGCGGACCGGCGCGGCGGTCGAGTTCGTCGAGGCCGACGTGTACGACGCACCGACGGTGCTGGGGCGGAGCCGCTTCGACCTCGTCTACACCGGCATCGGCGCGCTCTGCTGGCTGCCGGACATCCGGCGCTGGGCGAACGTCGTCGCCGACCTGCTCCGCCCCGGCGGGCGGCTGTTCCTCCGCGAGGGGCACCCGATGCTCTCCACCCTCGACGATCCCCGCCCCGACGGCACCCTCGCCGTCGAGTACCCGTACTTCGAGCGCCCGGAGCCGCTGGTGTGGGACGACCCCGGTACGTACGTGCAGACCGACGCGACCTGCGAGCACAGCGTGACGCACTCGTGGAACCACGGCCTCGGCGAGGTCGTCACCGCCCTGCTCGACGCAGGGCTGGACCTGACCATGCTCGCCGAGCACGACAGCGCGCCCTGGGACGCGCTGCCCGGGCGGACGGTCCGCGACCAGGACGGCGAGTGGCGGCTGGCGGACCAGCCCTGGCGGCTGGCGCAGACCTACACCCTGCAGGCCCGCCGGCGGGACTGACTCACGCCGACCAGCGCAGCACGACCGGGTCGAGCGGGTCGTCCATGCCGAGCACGAGGTCCGCCCGGTCGACCGGTCGAGCTTCCGCCCGGTACAGGTCCTGCCCGGGGAGGTACCGCTCGCGGTAGCGCTGCCGCACCACGGCGGCCGAGCCGAACAGCTCGAGGTCCCGGTCGAGCGCCCGGCGCAGCGTCTCCTCGGGCTCGACGTGCAGGTACAGCGCCACGTCCCAGTGGTCACGCAGCTCGGGTCGGAGCAGGAACACGCCGTCGAAGAGCAGGACCGCGCTGGCCCCGGCCTGCCGGTACGACGGCGGCACGGCTTCGTCGAGGCGGTGGTCGTACGCCGCCGGCAGGTACCGACCGTCTCCGCCGGGGCCGAGGGGACGCAGGACCGAAGCCACTATCGCCTCATGGTCGAAGGAGTCGCGGTAGTAGCCCTCGGCGGAGAGCGGGCCGCGACGCCGACGTACGGCGGCGGGCCGGTGGAACCCGTCCACGCTGGCCCGGATCACCTCCCGTCGCCGGCGTAACACTCGCGCCAGGTCGTCGGCCAGCCAGGTCTTGCCGGCCGCGTCCGGACCGTCCACCGCCACCCGCAGGGTGTGCGGCACCGGGCGCCGCGTCAGGTGCTCCGCCAACCCGGCCAGCACCTGACTCCTCCCACCCACCTCATCTGCCATGTCAGCCCGCTACCCCCCCCTCGCCTGTCCCCGACGCCGGGCACGCCGACAGGCACCTGGGGCAGCCGAGCCGGCGGCCGGGATGAGAAGATCACCCATGCCCGTCACCAACTCCTGGCTCGCCGGCCCCTCCCCCACCGCCCGCCTCGACCGGGACCGTCTCGAAGAGCGGATCCTCAACCTGCTCTCCTCGCAGAACATGTGCGTGCTCGCCACCACCGGTCCGGACGGCCCGCTGGCCACCCCGGTCCGATACTTTCACCTCGACTTCACGCTGATGTTCACCGCGGTTGGCAGCTCACCCAAGATGGGCAACATCGCCGCCGATCCCCGGGTCTCCGTCGGCATCTTCGCGCCGCTGGTCGGGCAGGCCAGCAGCCGAGGGGCGCAGGTCTTCGGCCGGGCCCGGGTGCTCACCCCCGAGGATCCGGACTTCGACCACTTCTGGCCGGCCTACCGCTG
>JBARAE010000762.1:0-11464 GCA_049791715.1 Micromonospora sp. | reverse complement strand
GCTGCCGAGGCACCCGACGCCGGTCAGCCAGGGTCAGCCGGCAATGGTGCGGCGGACGGTCCGGCCGCCGCCCCGCATCCGTGGACGCGGCGGTGGGGTGGCCGCCTTCGGTCGCTTGAGGTGGTAGCGGTGCAGTTCGTTGTTGCCGGGCAGGGACGGGTCCTCACTCATCGCGACCAGCTCCCAGCCCTGGTCACCGGCCCGGTTCAGGTGGGCCAGCGCCGTGTCGCCGTACGGGGTGACGTCGACCATGGAGCCGTCCGGGCCGTACCAGATGAAGACGATCTCCCAGCCGATGTCGGTGGTGGCCGCCTGGCGGCGGCGGACCAGCAGCGCGTACTCCCACTTGAGCATGGAGTCATTCTCACCCGGCGCACGCCGGCCGGCACGGATCAATCCTCGGCGATCTGTCCGGCCTCCACCCGCAGGCGCCGGTTGACGCTCACCGCGTCCAGCATCCGCCGGTCGTGGGTCACCAGCAGCAGCGTGCCGGGATAGCCGGCCAGCGCCGATTCGAGCTGCTCGATCGCGGCCAGGTCGAGATGGTTGGTCGGCTCGTCGAGCACCAGCAGGTTGACGCCGCGTCCCTGCAGCAGGGCCAGCGCGGCGCGGGTCCGCTCGCCGGGGGAGAGGGTCGCCGCCGGCCGCAGCACGTGGTCCGCCCGCAGGCCGAACTTGGCCAGCAGCGTCCGCACCTCCGCCGGCGGCAGCTCCGGTACGGCCGCGGCGAAGGCGTCCAGCAGCGGCTGGTCCCCGAGGAAGAGTCCCCGGGCCTGGTCGACCTCGCCGACCACCACGCCCGGGCCGAGCGCGGCATGCCCCTCGTCCAGCGGCAACCGGCCGAGCAGGGCGGCGAGCAGGGTGCTCTTGCCGGAGCCGTTCGCCCCGGTGATCGCCACCCGGTCGGCCCAGTCGATCTGCAGGTTCACCGGGCCCAGGGTGAAGCCGCCCCGACGTACGACGGCTCCGCGGAGCGAGGCCACGACGGCGCCGGCGCGGGGGGCGGCGGCGATCTCCATCCGCAGCTCCCACTCCTTGCGCGGCTCCTCGACCACGTCCAGCCGCTCGATCAGCCGGTCCGTCTGCCGGGCCTTCGCGGCCTGCTTCTCCGACGTCTGCCCCCGGAAGTACTTCACGTGCTTGTCCGGGTCGGTGGCCTTCCGGCGGGCGTTGCGCACGCCCTTCTCCATCCAGGCACGCTGGGTGCGGGCGCGGGCCTCCAGCCCCGCCCGGGTGTCGGCGTACTCCTCGTACTCCTCGCGGGCGTGCCGGCGGGCCACCTCGCGTTCCTCCAGGTAGGCCGCGTAGCCGCCGCCGTAGTGCCGCACCTGCTGCTGGTGCAGGTCCAGCTCCAGGACCTGGGTCACCGTGCGGGTCAGGAACTCGCGGTCGTGGCTGATCAGCACCGTCCCGGCGCGCAGGCCGGTGACGAAGTGCTCCAGCCGGTCCAGGCCGGCCAGGTCCAGGTCGTTGGTGGGCTCGTCGAGCAGGAAGACGTCGTACCGGCTGAGCAGCAACGACGCCAGCCCCGCCCGGGCCGCCTGGCCGCCGGAGAGGCCGGTCATCGGGTGGTCCAGGTCCACGGTCAGCCCCAGCTCCGCGGCCACCTGCTCGGCGCGTTCCTCCAGGTCCGCGCCACCGAGCGCGAGCCAGCGCTCCAACGCCTCGGCGTACGCGTCGTCGGCGCCGGGCGCACCCGCGGTGAGCTGTTCCGTGGCGGCGTCGAGCGCGGCCTGCGCCGCGGTGACCCCGGTACGCCGGGCCAGGAAGTCCCGGACCGTCTCACCGGGGCGGCGCTCCGGCTCCTGCGGCAGGTAGCCGACGGTGGCGGTGGGCGGGTTGAGCGAGACGATGCCCTGCTCGACCGGCTGGAGCCCGGCGAGGGTGCGCAGCAGCGTCGACTTGCCGGCGCCGTTCACCCCGACCAGCCCCACCACGTCGCCGGGGGCGACGACCAGCTCGAGGTCGGAGAAGAGAAGGCGGTCACCGTGGCCGGCGGCGAGGTCCTTGACGATCAGTGTGGCGCTCATGAGGATTCCGAGCCTACCGGCGCGATGACCTGCGGCCGATCGGATAACCGGTGCCCGGGCGGTAACAGAGCTGAGGGAGACTCACGGTCGTGGTGACCACTCTGGCGATCGACTGCGGTGGCGGCGGGATCAAGGCGTCCGTGCTGGACGCCGCCGGGACGATGCGGGCCCGGCCGCTGCGGGTGCCGACGCCGTACCCGCTGCCGCCGTCCCTCTTCGTCAAGACGCTGCTGAACCTGGGCGGCCGGCTGCCGGCGGCGGACCGGCTCACGGTCGGCATGCCGGGCATGATCCGGCACGGCGTGGTGGTCGCCACCCCGCACTACGTGACCCGGTCCGGGCCGCGCAGCCGGGTCGACCCGGACCTGGTGGCCGAGTGGTCCGGGTACGACGCCCGGAGCGTGCTCGCCGAGGCGTTCGGCGTCCCGGCGCTGGTGCTCAACGACGCCGAGGTGCACGGCGCCGGGGTGGTCGCCGGCACCGGCTGCGAGCTGGTGCTGACCCTCGGCACGGGGCTGGGCAGCGCCCTCTTCGACGGCGGGATGGTCGCCCCGCACCTGGAGCTGTCGCACGCCCCGGTCCGCTGGGGCACCACCTACGACACGTACGTGGGGGAGCCGGAACGCCGCCGGCTGGGCGACGCGTTCTGGTCCCGCCGGATCCGTCAGGTGGTGGACGGGCTGCGCCCGGTGTTCCGGTGGGACCGGCTCTACCTGGGCGGCGGCAACTCCCGGCTGATCCGCCCGGAGCAACTCGCCCGGATGGGCGACGATGTGGTGGTCGTCCCGAACACGGCCGGAATCGTCGGGGGTGTCCGGGCCTGGGACCTCGTCGCCGACCGGTACGACCCGACCCCCTGACGCAACTTCCACCCACAGGAACACTCGCGGTACGGCTGGTGTTGTGCCAGCGTCGGACAAAGGGCGGCGCGACACGAGGAGGTGGGTCGAATGGATCTTCTGGCGGAATACCGGCGGGCGGCCATGTTCTTCGAAGCGGGTGACCCGACCGGAGCGGCCCGGCTGCTCGAGCCGATCGTCGAGGCGGAACCCGGCAACTCCTCCGTACGGCAGCTGCTGGCCCGGGCGTACTTCCAGTCGGCCCAGCTCAGCCGGGCCGAGGAGCAGCTGCGTGAGCTGGTCGACCGGGACCCGAGCGACCACTACGCGCACCACGTGCTCGGCCGGACGCTGGAGCGGCTGAACCGGCACGTCGACGCGCTGCGGCACCTGCGGATCGCCGCGGCCATGCACTCGACCAACGCCGACTACACCGCGGCGCTGCGCCGGGTGGAGGGCCGGGTCAGCGGCGCCCGCTGACGCCAGTCGTACGGGAGGGGCGGCCCTGGTGGCCGCCCCTCTGGCGTGTCCGGGGTCGGCCGCCCCACCGGCCTACGATGGGATCGTGAAGCTCAAGCTGGATCTCCACGACATCTTCAACAGGGGCCAGGACATCGACCGCGCCCTGCGCGGGATCATGGACGAGGCGGTGGCGAAGAAGGCCACGCTGGTGGAGATCATCCCCGGCAAGGGCTCCGGCCAGCTCAAGAAGCGGGTGCTGCGATTCCTCGACCAGAAGGACGTCAAGCAGCTCTACCACCGGGTCGAGAAGGACTCGAAGAACTTCGGCCGGCTCTTCGTCCACTTCCGCTGGAAGTAAGGGCCCTGGCTTCCCGACCTCCCACGCTGCCCCTGACACAATCCCTGACCTGCTGAAAGCCTTCCGTCGGTTTCCGGCATCTTCCGCCGTTACTCGCGCTCGGTTGTGCCGGATCTGTGCCCCGCCTTGAAAGGATTGCCGGCGACGCGCTTGCTGACGGGCCGGTACGCAGGCCGGCGAGCGTTCGCCCGTCGGCGAGGGCTGTGACCGTGCCGTGTGTCTGGGTGCTGTTTGGGGGCCTGTGCGAGAGCGAGTTCCGACCCGTGGATGGCGAGCGTCAGCCGGGTGCACCAGGCCAAATCTGGATCAGCTGGTCGAGTGGTCTTATCCTGCCGCCATGCAGCAGACGTGGCGGGTGTCGCTAGTGGGGCGGGTTTTCGGCATCCTCGTTCTGGTTCTGGCCGGCATCGTTGCCTCGACCATCGTCGTCAGCGGGCTCGATCTCGCCTCGAAGGTTGTTGCTGTGGTGCTGCTCGGCGGCTTGGCAGCTTTTGTCTACGTGAGCGCGTTGCGCCCGTCGATCACGTTGACCAGCTCTGAGTTGGTGATCCGGAACAAGCTCAGGACGTACCGAATCGATCTCAACACGATCGTTCGCGTGGACGCCGGTTATCACGGCATAGGCGTGCAGACAAGGCACGGTCAGGTGGTCCACGGTTGGGCTGTCCAGAAGTCGAACCTTGCCCGGTGGCTTGGTCGACACACCCGCGCGGATCTCGTGGTCGAGGCGATCGAGAAGGAGGCGAAGGCAGGGGCTGAGTGCGGCGACGTGAGACAGGCCGCGGCTCCAATTGCGTGGCACCGTGAGTCCTGAACTCAAGACCCTCCCGACGGCAAGCGAGGGTTGAGCCGCGCGACGCGACGCGGTTTTGACGGGGATGCGGCGCGTGTTCGTGGCCGGATGTCTCGCTTACAAGCTCTGTGCAGGCCGTCCGGCATCGTCTATCCGCGTCCGCGTCCGCGACCTCGGGCAACTGTCCGCGCCCGGCGGCCGACGGCTGTCCTCGTCCGGGTCCGTTGCTGTCAGCGTCGCTGTCGGCGGCCACGGGCCGACTGGCATCGGCAGCTCACTGCCGTTGGCCGTTCGCGGTGTCATCGAACTCCAACGCCTCGGCCGCCACTGCTTGAAATGCTTCGCGTTCCTCGCGCTCCTCCGCGAACGCCTGGCTGAAGTGCACTAGTCGCTTGGCCTCCCCGAGGTCGACGTTCAGCAGAGCTCGGATGGCCTTACAGCAGGGAATGAAGCCGAACCCTTCGGAGCGCATGAACGCCAGTGCCGAGTCCATGTCCCCGCCACGGTTTAGCCGCCGCCGAGCCTCAACAAGAACCCTGTCGTACTCCTCGCCAGCCAGCATCCGACCAGTATTGGGCACGTGCATCCGGCGTACAGGTCGACTCGTCCGTCGCCCACCAGGTCAGCCGCCGTGATGTAGCGGCTGACCTGCTGCTTCTACCGGTGCCGCTGGTCGTCGTCGGTTGTCATTGGTCGGCGTTGGACGGCCCGGGGATGGCCCAGACGGCCCAGGGACGACCCCGCATCCGACTCGTGTCGGGCTAGCCGATTAAGGAGCCGGCGAAGCGCCCGTCGTGCCGTTCAGCCAGGGCGGACAGGGCTCGAACCCGCGCCTCGAATGCTGGGCTGGGAGTCAGTTCGGGGAAGGCGACAACGACCTGCCACTGAAGCCCTGCCGCAAGGTGCTCATTGCTCGTCATCGGACGTCGTGCCTCGCCTGGCCCGTACGTGGTCAATCGCTGCGGGCCCAGCTCCGTCAACTCTGCTCGGCACGTTTCAACAGCGGCAGCGCTCGGCAGGTCGATGCAGTACGTGGTCTGGCGTGCCGTTGCCTCCGGGTACTCGTCGCCATGCCCCATGGCCCAGTGAAGACGCTGGGCCAGGTCATGAAGGAGCAGGCTGAGATTGCCCTCCGAGGCTTCTGTTGGCAACGGCCCGTGCTCGGTCAGCCGCCGGATTAGCCGCTGAGTCAGGTCGGGCGGAAGCTGGTCTGCCAGCAGCAGCCCGTGGAAAACAACGTTCAGGCCGAGGAGCGCCGCTAGGTCCTCGTACGGCAGGGGCCGCGTGTCGGGCTTCACGTGGCCAACTTAGCCGCAGCTACCCGACCGAGGTCATACGCGGCCAGGAACACACGGTTTAGGAAGTGCTAGCGCTTGCAACTGGCCACGTCGGTCTACCAGCCCAAATGACCCGACTCATACCCGGCTTGCCCGCGATGGGCCGCCGAGCAGATCGATGAATCCGAGCTGCCAACCGCCCCGGCCAAGAAGTCGGACTCGCTTCAATGACGACGATAGTGTGCCCGAACGGATCGGCCGCCTGGCCTGGGCGAGCTCTGCCGTTGCCTTACAGCGGTTGACAGCCCTTGTCGGCGTCAGATGTGCCGGATGTGCCCGTTGATCATGGGCACACTATCTCCGCATTCGTGGCTAGATCGGCCCGAGCTGCTCGGCGTCGTCGTACTCCTGCGCACGCAACGTCGGCCAGTATGTGATCTGAAGCTTCGTACGGTCGAGCATCTTGGTCAGGACGTCACTGTGGATGACCCGTACGCGCATCAATCCCTCGTCAGCTCGCGCCACGGCGGGGCGAGCGTGAAGACGGTTCAGATGGCGCTGGGGCATGCTACGCCGATCATCACGCTGAACACGTACGCGGGGGAGTGGCCGGAGGCGATCGACCGGACGCGGAACCTGGTCGACGCAGCCCTCTCTGGCGCTCCGCTGGCGGTGGCCCGGTGATGGGCCGAGTTGTGCCCGATCTGTTCCCGCGAACTTGGATTGGCATTGCGTCGCAGGTCAACGCGCTGGTCTGCCCCTGTTCACACAGGTCCGCTGGAAGTAGGAGTCCCGGCTTTCCGATCTCCCGCGCGACCCGATGTGGCTCCTGACCTGCCGGACCGCCTTCCATCGACTTCCCGGTACCGGGCGGGATCTCACCGAGGCGACCGGACAGGAGTGCAACCGCCGGCAGAGCCACCAGCTAGATGATCAATTGTGTTGTGGCCGGTGAGTGCGTCGAGTAGATTTTCGGGCACGCCGTCGAGCTGGAGGGAGGTCAGAACAATGTCCGATGTTCTGCGCCCCTCCCGCGTTCCGGCGTTCACGCGGATCTGATCCGGGGCGCTCAGTTCCGGAGGCTCAACCTATGACCGATGTGGTCATCCGTCCGCTCGTCGCGGGCGAGGAGAATCTGTTCGAGTCGATGCCCAATCCGTTGCCCCAGCTGCGCCGGGTCGGTTACGCCGATGGGATCGCTGGCGGTGGATACCGGCCCGAGAACACCTGGGTCGCTCTGCGAGCAGGTCGCGTGGTCGGCCGGGCGGCCTGGGTGCTCCCGCCGGGTGCTGTGGGCGCCCCGTGGCTGGAGTGGTTCGACCTGGACGCCGAGCCGGAGGTGGGTGCCGCGCTGCTGCGCGCCGCCCATGAGGCACTTGGCGGTCCCAAGGTGTACTACGCGTCCATGCCGGCACACTGGCGGCGCCGGCCGGAGGTGCTGGCCGTGATGGAGGCGCCGATGGCGGCGGCTCGGCTCGCCGGCCTGGTCGAGCGCGGTGAGCGGCTGAGGTGCTCCTGGACGGGCACGCCTCTGCCGGCGGCCTCCGGGCGGTACACCTTCCGGCCGGCCACGGACGCGGCGGAGATCAACGCGATGGTGGCGCGCGTCGCCGAGCCGGACGTGCTGACCGGCGTGGAGGTGGCGCGGGCGGTCGGCGGAGTGGACCTAGCGACCGACCCGCTGGCCTGGCTGACGGGCCCCGCCGGGGACTGGCGCATCGCACTGCACGCTGGCGAGCCGGTTGGCCTGGCTGGAACGGCAGGAGAAGCCTGCTATCCGCTCCTCGCCTACCTCGGCCTGCTCGACCAGACAGTCCGGGGTGAACTGCTGGCCGACGCGGTCGGGGTGTTGGCCGACGGTGGCGCTCGGGAGGTGGTCGCCGATGTAGACGCCCACCGGGTAGCGGTCGTGGCCGAGCTGGAACGGACCGGGTTCCGGCAGTTGCGGTCCCGGGTCGTCTTCGCACCCGCCGCCAAGGCGTCCGACGTCGCCGGCACGCCCGGTTCGGCGTCCACTGCCGGTTCCCTCGCGGGTCGAGGCGATTAGCGCTGAGTATCTGGGTTGGGTGTGCCCTGGCGCTGCCGGGGCACGCCGCCCAGCCCTGCCGGGGCAGGTCGTCCCGCGGGAAATAGCGGTATCGATTAAGGGCGTCTGCACGCACAGCACCTCGTACCCTCTCTTTAGCTCGCCTCGAACAACCCACGGGCGAGGCCGCCGACCTGGCACAACGAAACGTGCGCACAGGTCCCCTTGAGGGCGGCGGCACGGTTGAAGGCAGGGGCGATGAAGCAACAGCAACGACACCACTGGCCTCAACTGCCGGGCTGGCCGCAACTGCCGGTCAAGATCCCCTGGCTCGTGGCCCAGCCGCACGTCCCCGCGCAGATCTGGCTACCGGGGGAGCCGCCGCCACCACCCGGAATGCCGTACTGGCGGCTGGATGCCGGGTTCGGCGAAGTCCGCTGGCTCTATGAGGTCCGCCCAGTGACGCAGGTCGATTTCATAGGTGAATCCCCCGCATCGAAGTCAGCGCGGGCGTGGGCCATGTTGTACGGCAGGAACGCGCCGGCCCCGCCGCGCCCCTATGGGCTCACCAGAGACGACGACGAGTGGATCGCCCGTCAATGGGCGCTCACGGAAGACCCACTCCCGACACCGGCAGCGAAGCGACGCCGGGACGTGCCCTGGGTCATGGCTGTCGTGCTCGGCGCGATCATGTTCTGCCTCCCGGTCGTGTGGACCTCGCAGATGCACGGCTTCGCCGACTACCGGCACGGTCGCCATCACGAACATGGGGAAAGCGGGTTCGCCCCCCGACCCGAGGGAAGAGACTTTCCGGGCGGACCTAGGGCGCGCGGCTAGCGGCCGGAGCCGCCATCGCCGCACACTGCACCGATGAGGGAGCATCTGGCGCCTGTCCTCCGCGTCGCCGACGCCAATGCCTCAGTCGACTGGTATGGCCGGCTGGGCTTCGTCAAACAGTGGGAACACCGCTTTGCGCCTGACCTGCCGCTCTATGTGAGCATCACGAGGGGCGACATTGAGGTTCACCTTTCCGAGCACACCGGAGATGCCCGGCCCGACACACTTGTGTACCTCTACGTCGACGACGTCGACGCGGTCGGGCAGGGGTGCGGAGTTGCGGAGATCGCCCACAAGGACTGGGGCCGCGAATTCGAGCTGACCGACCCTGACGGCAACCGAATCCGAGTCGGCACCCCCTGGGACCACTAGCGGTGCGGACCGCCGGCAACAGCCCGGAGGGCCGGGCAGGGCGTGCTCCGGCAGGCGCGCAGCCGCGGCCAGCCGCGCCCGGCCGCAGCCGGGGTCCGGGACGCTGCCCCGGACCCGGCCGAGCCGACGGAGGGGCGCTCAGAGGGGATAGGTGCGGGCGACCGCCAGCATCTCGGAGCTGTGCGAGCCGACCACCCCGACGTCGGGCGGGCGGGGGCGGAAGCCGGGCACCCCGGCCAGGCCGTCGCTGGCGTCCATCGCCCGGATCAGCGGTCGGTGCCCGGGCGCGATCACCAGGGTGATGTCGATGCCCTCCGGAGGCGGTGCGTGGAAGACGATCCCGAAGCCCCACTGCTGCTCGTCCGTGAAGCGGCCGACGTCCACCGGTACGCCGTTTACCGTCGCCGATGTCACGGCGGTCCCGCCGTCCACGTGCAGCGAGGCCAGCCGGACCGGGCGCTGGGGGGTGAGGTGTAGCCGCAGCGTGCGCTGCTCGCCGGAGGTGGTGTCGGAGAGGACCTCCAGCTTGGGGGCGGGGAGGTTCGCCGCCTCCGCCGGGCCGGACCGCAGCTCCGCGTCCCCGAGCCCCGGGAAGTCCTCGACCTTCTGCCGCTTGCCGACGTAGCCGGCGGTCCACGGCTGGGGGTCGTCCTCGTGGCTGAGCCACTGGGCGCGGCCGGTGCCGGCGTCCAGGGCGTACATCAGGTGGGTGGGCACGGGGTGCGCGGCGTCGAAGCGATCCACGCGCAGCCCGACCCCGACGAACACCACGGCGGCGAGCGCGGCGCCGACCGTCGGCAGTACGCCCAGCCGGCGGGCCCGGAGCGCGACCAGCCCGCGCTGGCCGCCGGCCTGCGGATGCACCAGGTCGACCACCGGCAGCGCGGCCAGGCCGAGCAGCACCGCGAAGAGCGCCGCCACCCCGCCCATCGCCATCCCGAGCGCGGGGAAGAGCAGCACCACCGTCGGCAGCAGGAGGACCACGCCCACCGCGCCGGCCAGGGTCACCGCGACCACCGGCCAGGGCCCGTCGAGCCGGGTGGCCAGGGCCGTCAGGCCGGCCAGCGCGCCGGCCAGCGCCGGCAGGGTGGTCAGGTACGCCCCACCCGGCACCAGCACGGCGAGCAGCACCCCGAACAGGGCCAGCCACGCCAGCCCGCCGAACGCCAGCGCGGCGGGACCGGCCCAGCGGCGGGTCAGCGCGTACCAGGCGAGGAGGACCGCCGCGGCCAGCGCGACCACGGCGAGCCGGTACCAGACCGGCCGGTACGGGTCGAGCAGCTCGGCGTAGCCGGGGCGCAGCGCCGTGATCAGCTTCCAGAGCAGCTGCGCGCCCAGCGGGGCGAGGACGATCGGCACCAGGGCCAGCCCGAAGCCGCCGGCCAGCCGACGGGTGCTGGCCCGGCCGTGCCGGCGGAGCAGCCAGCCGAGGACGCCGACGGCCACCACGGCCAGCAGCGCCAGGGGCAGGGTGAGCCAGCCGGGGTAGCGGACCAGCCCGCCGGGCACCGGGAAGTAGGTGGCGTCGTGGTCGGAGCCCAGCTTCTTCAGGTCGGTCCGGCCGAACTCGCGGGCCAGCCCGAGCGCGTTGTCGCCGTGCTGCTGGAGACTGCCCCGGTCCATCGCCGCCGGCGTGTCCAGCGGGGTGTGGTAGACCGCGCCCCCGTCGATGTACGCCGAGTTCAGCCCCACGAAGTCGTGGTCGAGGAACGCGGTGAAGTCGGTGTCGTTCGGCAGCGCCCGGTAGATCTCCACCGCGAACGAGGTGCCGACGGGGTGCGGCGCCGCGCGTCCGAAGACGTCCACCAGCTTGGCGTTGTTGCGGGAGGTCTCGAACATGATCACCGGGCCGGTCGAGCCACGCGCCTCCAGGTTGAGCACCACGCCGCCGTCGGCCGCCAGCGGGTGGCTGCCGGCGAACGCGGAGGCGCCGCAGAGGCACGCCTCCTCCGCGTCGGTGAGCAGGAAGATGATGTCGTTGCGCGGCCGGGGCCCGGCGGCCAGTGCCCGGGCCACCTCCAGGATCGTCGACGTACCGGCCGCGTCGTCGTTGCCGCCCGGCCCCGACTGCACCGAGTCGTAGTGGGCCACCAGGAAGACCCGGCCGCTCGGGTCGGTCCCCGGCAGCCGGGCCACCACGTTCCGGACCCGGGCCAGGGTCGCCCCGGCGGCCGCCCCGCTGAGCTGCCCCGCCTCCGGCGCCACCGCGTCCTGGACCTCCGTCTCCAGGCCCAGTCCGCGCAGGACGCCCACGATGTGCTCGCGGACCTGGTCGTTGGCGGCGCTGCCGGCGACGTGCGGCCGGGCGGCGATCACCTGCACGTTCCGGTACGCCCGCTCGGCGCTGAAGTCGCCCGCCGGGGCGCTCGCCGGACGCGGCGTCGGGGTACGGAGGTCGACCAGCACTCCGGCGCCCACGGCGAGCAGCGCGGCGAGCGCGGCGAGTGCGGCGAGCGGCCGACGGCAAGGC
>JBARAE010000761.1:0-1646 GCA_049791715.1 Micromonospora sp. | reverse complement strand
GGGCCTTGGACTTCTGCCAGTCCGAGCCGCCCATCTTGTGCAGGGTGGGCTGCTCGCCGCCGACGTACCGGGAGAGCTGGTCGAGCTGGTCGGTGGGGACGAAGAGCCGGTCGCCGGGCTGGCCGCGTTTGCTCGCCGCGTACTCGATGACCAGGTATTCCCGGGAGGCACCGTTGACGGTGCGCTGCACCAGCTCGACGTACCGGCCGATGCCGTGCTGCTCGTGCACGACGTGGTCGCCGGCCTTGAGCTCCAGCGGGTCTATGGTGTTGCGCCGCCGGCTCGGCATCTTGCGCATGTCCCGGGTGGAGGTGCCCCGGCCGCCGGTGACGTCGTTGCCGGTGAGCAGCACGAACCGGGACGCCTCGTCGACGAAGCCGGCGGTCAGGCAGCCGCACGCGACCAGCAGCTCGCCGGGGCCGGGCGCGGTCGGCACCTCCTCCGTGAGCCGCGCGCCGAGACCGGCGTCGCGGAGCACCTCGACGGCCCGCTGGGCGGGCCCGTGCCCCTCGAAGACCAGCGCGATGGACCAGCCCTCGCCCGCCCAGCGCTTCAGGTCGTCGACCACCCGGGCGGTCTCGCCGTGGTACAGCGGGGCCGGCTGGGCGGCCAGGGTCACCGCGATGGCGTCGTCGGGGGTGACGTCGACCTCGGTCGGCTCGTCCTCCCAGGGCTGCCGGACCGGCGCCGCCTCGGCCTCGGTCAGGCCGAACGGGGCCAGGGTCCACCAGGGCTGGCGCAGGGCGCGGGCGCGGGTGCGTACGTCGGCGAGGGTCTTGAAGGCGGCGGCGCCGAGGTCGACGGGGGCCTGACCCCCGACGGCGGCCGCGGCCCAGCTGGCCTGCAGGAACTCGTCCGACGTACGGACCAGGTCGTGCGCGCGGGTGCGGATCCGCTCCGGGTCGCAGAGCAGGACGTGGGTGCCGGCCGGCATGCAGTCCACCAGCAGCTCCATCGAGTCGGCGCCGATCAGCGCCGGGGCCAGCGACTCCATCCCCTCGACCGGGATGCCCTCGGCCAGCTTGTCCAGGATCTCGGCCAGCTCGGGGTGCGCCTCGGCGAGCGCGGCGGCCCGCTTCCGCACCGACGGGGTGAGCAGCAGCTCCCGGCAGGGCGGCGCCCAGAGCTGGGGGACCTGCTCGATGGTGCGCTGGTCGGCGACGGCGAAGGTGCGGATCTCCTCCACCTCGTCGCCCCAGAACTCGACCCGGGACGGGTGCTCGTCGGTGGGCGGGAAGACGTCCAGGATGCCGCCGCGCACGGCGAACTCGCCGCGCTTGGTGACCAGGTCGACGCGGGCGTACGCCATGTCGGTGAGCCGGCGGGCGACCTCCTCCAGGTCCGCCTCGTCGCCGGCGGTGAGCTGCACTGGTTCCAGGTCGCCGAGCCCCTTGAGCTGCGGCTGGAGCACCGACCGGACCGGCGCCACCACGACCCGCAGCGGCCCGGTGCGGCCGTGCGCGTCGGAGGATCCGGGGTGCGCCAGCCGGCGCAGCACAGCCAGCCGCCGCCCGACGGTGTCGGAACGGGGTGACAGCCGCTCGTGCGGCAGCGTCTCCCAGGAGGGGAAGACCGCCACCTGCTCGGCGGGGAGGAGGCTGCCCAGGGCCGAGGCGAGGTCGTCGGCCTCGCGGGTGGTGGCGGTC
>JBARAE010000760.1:0-7388 GCA_049791715.1 Micromonospora sp. | reverse complement strand
CGCCGGGGAGGGGCAGTCCGGGCTGGCCACCTTCTCCATCGGCTTCGACGCGGTCGGCGGCCGGGAGGGCGACGAGTTCGTCTACTCCGACCTGGTGGCGAAGACCTTCGGTACCGACCACCACCAGATCAGGGTGCCCACCGGTGACCTGCTGCCGCCGCTGGAGGCCGCCGTCGCCGCGATGAGCGAGCCCATGGTCAGCCACGACTGCGTGGCGTTCTGGCTGCTCAGCCAGGAGGTCACCCGGCACGTCAAGGTGGTCCAGTCCGGCCAGGGCGCGGACGAGATCCTGGGCGGCTACCACTGGTACCCGCCGTTGGCCGGCGTCGACCGGGAACAGGCGCTCGAGACGTACGCCAAGGCCTTCTTCGACCGGGACGCGGCCGGACTGGCCCGGGTGCTGAACCCGGCCCGGCTGGCCGACGGCGACCCGGCGCGGGAGTTCGTCGCCGCGCACCTGGGTCGGGCCGGAGCGCAGACCGCCGTCGACGCCGGCCTGCGGATCGACACCCAGGTCATGCTGACCGACGACCCGGTGAAGCGGGTCGACAACATGACCATGGCGCACGGGCTGGAGGCCCGGGTGCCGTTCCTCGACCACGAGTTCGTGGAGCTGGCCGCGAGCTGCCCGCCGGAACTGAAGCTGGCCCAGGGCGGCAAGGGCGTGCTCAAGGAGATCGGCCGGCGGGTCCTCCCGCACGAGGTCATCGACCGGCCGAAGGGCTACTTCCCGGTACCGGGCCTCACCCACCTCGAGGGCAAGCTCCTCGACCGGGTACGCGACGCGCTGTCCGCGCCCGAGGCCCGCCGCCGGGACCTGTTCCGCGCCGACTACGTCGACGCGCTGCTCGCCGACCCGAACGCCGAACTCACTCCGTTGAACGGAAACAAGCTGTGGCAACTGGGACTTCTGGAAATGTGGCTCCAGAGCCACGGAATCGACTGACCGTGACGGACACTCTCGCGACCGGAGCCGCACGGACCGACCGGGAGCGGGTGCTCGGTCGGCGCCGGGAGCGGATCGGTCCGGGTGGCGACCCGGTCGCTCCCGGCACCCCCGAGGCGCCCGCCGCCGACTCCGACGGCGTCGTGCTGGACTGCGGCTGGGGGCGCCTGGTCTTCGGCCAGACCTTCAACAACCAGGGGGCGGTGGCCGCGGTGCTCCGCTCCGAGGCGGCGGGCGCCCGGGACATCTGCATCTACCTCCGTGACCCGCACGTGCTCGTCTCCCGGCTCCCTGACGAACTCTTCATCGACCCGTCGCTGACCTACCGGCTGCCGCTCGGCGACCGGCGCCCGGCGGCGACGGAGGGCGGCGACGTGCCCGGGCTGCGGATCCGCCCGCTGCGCGACGCCGACGACGCGGACGCGGTGAACCGGATCTACGCCCGCAACGGCATGGTGACCGCCCCGGTCGAGGTGCTGGTGGACAACGCCCGGACCGACCGCTTCCTGCACCTCGTGGCGGAGGCGAGCACCGGCGAGGTCGTGGGCACCATCACCGGAGTGGACCATGTGGCGGTCTTCGACGACCCGGAGAACGGCGCCAGCCTCTGGTGTTTGACCGTCGACTTCAACACCGCGCCGCCCGGCACCGGCCAGGCGCTGCTGACCGCGCTGGCCGACCGGCTGGACGAGCGCGGCCGGTCCTTCGTCGACCTGTCGGTCCTCGCGGAGAACTCCGGCGCGATCCGGCTGTACGAGCGGCTGGGTTTCCACCGCATCGCCGCGCTCTGCGTGAAGCGGAAGAACCCGATCAACGAGCGGCTCTTCCTGCCCGCGGCCCCCGAGGGGTACGACGAGCTCAACCCGTACGCCAGGATCATCGCGGACGAGGCGATGCGGCGCGGCATCCGGGTGGAGGTCACCGATCCGCAGTGGGGCGAGCTGAAGCTGAGCAACGGCGGCCGGACGGTGCACACCCGGGAGTCGCTGTCGGAGCTCACCTCGGCGGTGGCGATGAGCCGCTGCGACGACAAGCGGGTCACCCGGCGGATCCTCACCGAGGCGGGCCTGTCGGTGCCGCGCGGCCGGACGGCCACCGGTGAGCCGGACGACATGGCCTTCCTGGAGGACGTCGGCCCGGTGGTGGTCAAGCCGGCCCGGGGTGAGCAGGGCAACGGGATCACCGTGGGTGTGCGTACCGCGGGGGCGCTGGCCGCCGCGGTGGAGCTGGCCCGGCGGTTCTGCCCCGACGTGCTGATCGAGGAGCTGCGCGACGGCGAGGACCTGCGGGTGGTGGTCATCGACCACGAGGTGGTGGCCGCCGCCGTACGCCGGCCGGCCCAGATCATCGGCGACGGGGTGCACGACATCACCGAGCTGATCGAACGGCAGAGCCGCCGGCGCGCCGCCGCGACGGGTGGCGAGTCCAGGATCCCGATCGACGTGATGACCCGTGAGGTGGTCGCCGAGGCCGGCTACCGGATGCACGACGTGCTGCCCAAGGGCGAGGTGCTCACGGTACGGCGGACCGCCAACCTGCACACCGGCGGCACCATCCACGACGTCACCGCCGACCTGCACCCGGCCATCGCGGAGGCGTGCGTGGCGGCCAGCCGGGCGCTGGACATCCCGGTCACCGGGCTGGACCTGCTGGTGCCCTCTCCCGACCAGCCCGAGCACGTCTTCATCGAGGCCAACGAGCGGCCGGGGCTGGCCAACCACGAGCCCCAGCCGACCGCCGAGCGCTTCGTGGACCTGCTCTTCCCCGGCACCCGGGCACCGCAGCGGCTCTGGTCGCCGGCCGGGGCGGGAGGTGTCGGGTGAACCCGAAGCCCCTGCCGATCGACCTGGACTATCTCCGCCAGGTGCTGGTGGAGCTGCTGGAGATCCCCAGCCCGTCGGGGCGTACCGACCACATCCAGCAGTACGTCGGCGAGCGGCTCTCCGCGCTCGGCGTCTCCTCCACGCTGACCCGGCGGGGTGCGCTCAGTGCCTCCCTGCCCGGCCCCCGGCAGACGGGGGCCGACCGGGCCGTCGTGGTCCACACGGACACCATCGGCGGCATGGTGAAGCGGCTGAAGGAGAACGGCCGGCTGGAGCTGAAGCCGATCGGTACGCACAGCGCCCGCTTCGCCGAGGGCGGCCACGTACGGATCTTCACCGACGACCTGGACCGGGTGATCACCGGCCAGGTGCTCCCGCTGAAGGCCAGCGGCCACCGGTACAACGACGACGTCGACCTGCAGGGCGTCGGCTGGGAACTGGTCGAGGTCCGGCTCGACGAGGCGGTCACCGACATCGCCGGCCTGCGGGCGCTGGGCATCGACGCCGGCGACTTCGTGGCGCTGCTGCCGAACCCGACGATCACCCCGAGCGGGTACGTGAAGTCCCGACACCTGGACGACAAGGCCGGAGTGGCCGCGGTGCTGACCGCGTTCAAGGCGATGGTCGACGCGGGGGTGACCCCGGCGGTCACCGCCCATCTGCTGGTCACCGTCACCGAGGAGATCGGCCACGGGGCAAGCCACGGCCTGGACCCGGACGTCGCCGAGATCGTCTCGGTGGACGCGGCGGTGGTCGCCCCCGGGCAGCAGTCCCGGGAGGACGCGGCCACCCTGGCGATGGGCGACGGGGTCGGCCCGTTCGACTACCACCTGACCCGCAACCTGGCGTCGATCGCCCGGGAGCACGGTGTCGACCTGGTCCGGGACGTCTTCGACTACTACCGCTCGGACGTGGCGGCGGCGGTCGAGGCGGGCGCGCACGCCCGCGTGGCGCTGCTCGGTTTCGGCGTGGACGCCACCCACGGGCACGAGCGGACGCATCTCGACGGGCTGCGCCACCTCACCCAGCTGATCTGCCTCTACCTGCAGAGCGACCTGGTCTTCCCCGAGTGGGACGCCGAGCCGGAGGGCGACCTGGCCGACTTCCCGTCGCTGGCCGTCCAACCGGCGTCCGAGGAGGGCCCGCGCGAGGGTCCGATCGGCATCGACTGAGGCCCTCGGCGGTCCTGGTGACCCGCCGGCGCCCGGTCCGAGCCGTGCGCCGGGGCGGCGACCGCCGCTCAACCGCCGGCCGGATCGCCGGCGAGGGCCGCGTCTGATCCGTTCTCGTCATCAGACCTGTAGCGAGCGCGACACCACCATGACTCGCGCGCCACGGCCGCCATGTGATCCAAATCCGTTGCCGGGCCCGTCGGGGAGTGGATAGCGTGGCGGTACACGGGAAAGGAGGTGGTCCAGACTTGTATAGCAATCGGACTCGTGAGGTGGCTGTCCGCTAGCCGCTGTCCTCGACAGTGAATTCCGTCCGCCGCGAGGCGGGCACAGGCACCATCGTCGAGACCGTGTGGCAGCGGTGCGGCGAAACCACGACAGCCACCCGACCCCCGGGGTGCCGGCCCAGTCCAGCCGGCCCGCGCGTGAGCGCGGAAGCCCCGGGGGTCGCTTCATGTGCAGGGAGATCACGTGGCGATGCGCGAGCTGGTGGTGCTCGGGACGGCCAGCCAGGCGCCGACCCGGCAGCGCAACCACAACGGCTACCTGCTCCGCTGGGACGACGAGGTGCTCCTCTTCGACCCGGGCGAGGGCAGCCAGCGGCAGATGCTGCACACCGGGATCTCCGCCACGGACCTGACCCGCATCTGCGTCACCCACTTCCACGGCGACCACTGCCTCGGGCTGCCCGGCATCATCCAGCGGCTCTCCCTGGACCGGGTGCCGCACCCGGTGGCCGCGCACTTCCCGGCCGGTGGCGCCGAGTACTTCGCCCGGCTGCGGCACGCGTCGAGCTTCTACGAGACCGCGGAGCTGCGCCCCGAGCCCGTCGACGCCGACGGGCAGCGCTTCGCCACCCGGGTCGGCACGCTGGAGGCCCGCCGGCTCCGGCACCCCGTCGAGACGTACGGCTACCGGCTCGTCGAGCCGGACGGCTTCCGGATGCTGCCGGAGAAGCTGTCCGCCTACGGGATCGCCGGGCCCGCCGTCGGCGAGCTGCTCCGCGTCGGCCACCTGGACATCGACGGACGCCGCGTGACCCGGGACCAGGTGAGCGCGAGCCGACCGGGGCAGCGGTTCGCCTTCGTCATGGACACCGGCCTCTGTGACGCCGTCTACGCCCTCGCCGAGCTCGCCGACCTGCTGGTCATCGAGTCGACCTTCCTGGATTCGGAGGCCGCGCTCGCCGCCGAGGTCGGCCACCTCACCGCGGCGCAGGCCGCCCGGGTGGCGGCCGACTCCGGGGTACGCCGCCTCGTGCTCACCCACTTCTCCCAGCGGTACGCCGACCCCCGCCGCTTCGCCGACGAGGCCCGCGAGCACTTCGACGGGGACCTGGTGATCGCCGAGGACCTGATGACCGTGCAGGTCCCGCACCGACGGGTAGCCTCGGCCGCGTGACGGTCACGCTCCGCCCCGCCACCGCGGCCGACCTGATGCCGATCGGCGCCCTGCACCAGCGGTCCCGGGTGGCGGCGTACTCGCCGTTCCTGCCGACCGAGGCGCTGGCCGACCCGACGCCGGAGGCGATGGGCCGGTACTGGGTCGAGCGGTGGACCTGGGAGCGGGACGACCACCGGATGACCGTCGCCGCACGCGACGACCGGCTGGTCGGCTTCAGCTACCTGGGCCCGGACGACGAGGGCGATCCCGCCACCGGCCTGCTCCACGCCATCCACCTCGACCCCGACGAGCGAGGCCGGGGCACCGGGCGGGAGCTGATGGTCGACGCGCTGGCGGCGATGCGGTCGCGCGGCTGGTCCTCGGCGGCGCTCTGGGTGCTGCGCCAGAACACTCACGCGCGCGGGTTCTACGAACGTGGCGGCTGGACGCCCACCGGCGCCGAACGCACCGAGCACATCGGCGGGACGCTCGTCCCCCAGCTCCGCTACGAACGCCCGCTCTGACCGCGACCGCGGGCGTTCGCTCTGAGCGGATCCGGGCATGCCCATCGATGCGGAGGCGTTGGCCGTGGCATGGACACGGACCACACCACGCCCGGCCCGGCCGAGGAGGCCGCGCTGGACGCGTACTCCCAGGTGATCACGACGGTGGCGGCGCGGGTGCTGCCCAGCGTGGCAGCGTTGTCGGTGCGGACCGCGCGCGGGGCCGGCGCCGGTTCCGCGGTGGTGATCGATGACGACGGCCTGCTGCTGACCAGCGCGCACGTGGTGCAGGGCGCTGGAGACGGCGTGGCCGCCTTCGGCGACGGCACCGAGGCCCGGTTCCGGGTGGTCGGCGCCGACCCGCTGTCGGACCTGGCGGTGCTGCGGGTCGACGAGGCGGCCGTGCCGCCGGTGGAACTAGGCGACGCGGACGCGCTGCGGATCGGTCAGCTCGTGGTGGCGGTCGGCAACCCGATGGGGCTGGCCGGATCGGTCACCGCCGGGGTGGTCTCCGGCCTGGGCCGGTCGCTGCCGGCCCGGGACGGGCGGCTGGTCCGGCTGATCGAGGACGTCATCCAGACCGACGCCGCGCTCAACCCGGGCAACTCCGGCGGCGCGCTGGCCGACTCGGCCGGCCGGGTGGTCGGGGTCAACACGGCCGTCGCCGGGTACGGCCTGGGGCTGGCCGTACCGATCAACGCCACCACCCGGCAGATCATCGCCGACCTGACCACCGACGGACGCGTCCGCCGGGCCTGGCTCGGCGTCGCCGGGGTGCCGGTGCCGCTCCCGCCCGACGTCGTGGCCCGTACCGGCCAGCGGCGTGGGTTGCGGGTGGTCGAGGTGGTCCCGGGCAGCCCGGCCGGGGTGGCCGGGATCTACCTGGGGGACATCATCGTCTCCGCCGGCGGCCGGGCGGTCAGCGACGGCCAGGGCCTGCAACGGCTGATGCTCGGCCCGGCGATCGGGACCCGGCTGCCGGTGACCGTGCTGCGTCGCGGCGCCTTCGTCGACGTGGTGGCGGTGCCCACCGAGCTGGCCCGCTGACGCCGACCGGGCCCCTCCCCGCTGGGAAGAGGCCCGGTCGGTCGGTTTTCAGCGGGCGCCGAGGTGGGCGAGCAGATCCTGCCGGGTCAGCACGCCCTTGGGCTTGCCGTCCACGAGCACCAGGGCCGCGTCGGACTTCTCCAGCAGGGCGACCGCCTCGCTCACCGGCTGGCCGCCGCCGATCATGGGCAGCGGGTCGGCCATGTGCCGCTCGATGGTGTCGTGCAGGTGCGCCTGCCCGGTGAAGAGCGCGTCGAGCAGGTCCTTCTCGGCGATCGAGCCGGCCACCTCGCCGGTCACCACCGGCGGCTCCGCCTTGAGGACGGGCAACTGGGAGACGGCGTACTCGCGCAGGTAGTCGATCGCGTCGCGGACCGTCTCGGTGGGGTGCACGTGGATCAGTTCGGGCACCCCGCCGGGCTTGCCGCGCAGCACCTCCGCCACCGTCGCCTCGGTCCCGGTGGTGCCCAGAAAGCCGTACCGGGCCATCCACTCGTCGTTGAAGATCTTCGAC
>JBARAE010000759.1:0-3562 GCA_049791715.1 Micromonospora sp. | reverse complement strand
GCGCCGGACCGTCCGCACCGGGGGCTTCGGCCGCGGCGCCCCCGGGAAGCGTCGGTGCGCGGCGGGCGGGGGTGAGGGCGGGTTGGCCCGTGGACTGGATCACCACCGGCCCGACCGAGGGCGTCGGCATGAAGGGCGTTCTCGTGTCGGGCAGCGCGGTACGGCCGACCGTGGCCGAGCCGGCACTGATCGCGGTGAGGATCGGCATCGAGGCGGTCCCGGCGAGCAGCGCGACCGTGAAGAGGTAGCCGCGGCTCGGGCCTCGCAGGCCGTCGGCGCGGTGCGCACCGATCAGCCGGGCATGGCCGCCCTGGGTGCCCGTGCGGTGGCGGCTGAGGAAGGGAGCAGCGGGACCTTCGGCTGGCTCGGACACCGGGTCACTCCTCGTCGTCGAAGAACCGGTAGCGGCGTCGGCGGATGATCCCTCCGGCCCAAAAGGACAAAGGACGCGAAAACGCTCGACGGACACCAGTCAGCTTGGACCAGTCACTCTCAGTTCACCAGCCGATACAGCGTGTCGACACACCCTTTGTCCGTCGCCAGAGGATTCCCCGCCATAAAGACCCCCATGCGTCGCGAAGCGGACGGATCACCGGCGGTGGGGTGGGCCATACTGTGGGCCCGCTCACCACCTCTGCAATCATTCAGGCACGACGGCAACGCAGCCGCCACCTCCGCGCACCCCGCGGCTGGTGCGGTACGGCGCCGGCGCTCCCGAACCGGGTTCGCCCCATGAATCCGGCTCACGCCGCGCGGCAACCCTCACCAGGGCTAGGCGCGGCCGCCAGGGACCAGCCCGGCACCAGCCGGGCGGCGCAGATTTGCGCGGCACGGGTCACCCCCGACGCCGACGCAGAACGACAGGGAGAGACGGATGGCAAAGGGCGACCCCGGGGTCACCACCCGCGGCCGGCGGGCCGCACCCCGTTCCAAGGGAGCCGCCGCGGCGGGCGACCCGGAACTCGTACAGCTGCTCACCCCCGAGGGCGAGCGGATCGAGAGCGCGATCGGCCCGGACGGGACCGAGTACCGCGTCGACTTCACCGACGAGGAGTACCGCGGCCTCTACCGCGACCTCGTGCTGGTCCGGAAGCTCGACGCCGAGGCGACCGCGCTGCAGCGGCAGGGCGAGCTGGGCCTCTGGGCCAGCCTGCTGGGCCAGGAGGCGGCGCAGGTCGGCTCCGGCCGTGCGCTGCGTACCCAGGACATGGCCTTCCCGACCTACCGGGAGCACGGCGTCCTCTACTGCCGGGGCATCGACCCGATCATGCCGCTCGGCCTGTTCCGCGGCGTCGATCAGGGCGGCTGGGACCCCAACGAGTTCAAGTTCAACATGTACACGATCGTCATCGGGGCGCAGACCCTGCACGCGACCGGGTACGCCATGGGCGTCGCGATGGACGGCAAGACCGGCAGCGACGACGGCGAGGCGGTGATCGCCTACTTCGGCGACGGTGCCACCAGCCAGGGCGACGTCAACGAGTCGTTCGTCTGGGCCAGCGTCTTCAACGCCCCGCTGGTGTTCTTCTGCCAGAACAACCAGTACGCCATCTCCGAGCCGCTGGAGCGGCAGACCCGCGTCCCGCTCTACCAGCGGGCGGGCGGCTTCGGCTTCCCCGGCGTCCGGGTGGACGGCAACGACGTCCTCGCCTCGTACGCGGTCACCCGGCACGCGCTGGACAACGCGCGGCACGGCCAGGGCCCGAGCCTGATCGAGGCGTACACCTACCGGATGGGGGCGCACACCACCTCCGACGACCCGACCCGCTACCGGATCGCCAGCGAGGTCGAGGCCTGGCAGGCCAAGGACCCGATCGCCCGGATGAAGGCGTTCCTGACCAAGCAGCAGATCGCCGACGAGTCGTTCTTCGCCGAGGTCGACGAGCAGGCCCGCACCGAGTCGGTGCACCTGCGCGAGCGGGTGCTCGCCATGCCCAACCCCGAGCCGGTGACGATGTTCGACCACGTCTACCCCAACGGGTCGCCCGAGCTGGACGAGCAGCGGGCCCAGTTCACGAAGTACATGGAGTCGTTCGAGGGGAGCGCCCACTGATGGCCACGGAGACTCTCACCCTCGGCAAGGCCCTGAACACCGGCCTGCGCAAGGCCCTGGAGAACGACCCCAAGGTCGTCATCATGGGCGAGGACGTCGGCAAGCTCGGCGGCGTCTTCCGGATCACCGACGGGCTCCAGAAGGACTTCGGCGACCAGCGGGTGATCGACACCCCGCTGGCCGAGTCCGGCATCATCGGCACCGCGGTCGGCCTGGCCATCCGCGGCTTCCGCCCGGTCTGCGAGATCCAGTTCGACGGCTTCGTCTACCCGGCGTACGACCAGATCGTGTCGCAGGTGGCGAAGATGCACTACCGCTCGCAGGGCAAGGTCCGGATCCCGATGGTCATCCGAATCCCGTACGGCGGCGGCATCGGCGCGGTCGAGCACCACTCCGAGTCGCCCGAGGCGTACTTCTCGCACACCGCCGGCCTGAAGGTCGTGACCTGCGCCAACCCGCAGGACGCGTACTCGATGATCCAGCAGGCCATCGCCTCGGACGACCCGATCGTCTTCCTGGAGCCGAAGCGGCGCTACTGGGAGAAGGGCCCGGTCGAGCTGGACGCCCCGCTCTCCGAGGCGTACCCGCTGCACGCCTCGCGGGTCGTCCGGTCGGGCACCGACGCCACCGTGCTGGCGTACGGGCCGATGGTCCGGACCGCCCTGGACGCGGCCACCGCCGCCGCGGAGGACGGCCGGGAGCTGGAGGTCGTCGACCTGCGCACGCTCTCCCCGCTGGACCTGAGCGCCGCGTACGAGTCGGTGAAGCGCACCGGCCGCTGCGTGGTCGTCCACGAGGCCCCGGGCAACCTGGGCCTGGGCTCGGAGATCGCGGCCCGGATCACCGAGGAGTGCTTCTACTCCCTGGAGTCCCCGGTGCTGCGGGTGACCGGCTTCGACATCCCCTACCCGGCCTCCCGGGTGGAGGAGGAGTACCTGCCGGACCTCGACCGGGTGCTCGACGCCGTCGACCGCACCTTTGGCTGGTGAGCGGCATGTCGCGGATCAAGGAGTTCAACCTCCCCGACCTGGGTGAGGGCCTGACCGAGGGCGAGATCCTCGCCTGGCTGGTCAAGGTGGGCGACGTCATCGAGCTGAACCAGCCGATCGTCGAGGTGGAGACGGCGAAGGCGGCCGTCGAGATCCCGGCGAAGTGGGCCGGCCAGGTGCGGGCGATCTTCCAGCCGGAGGGCGCCACGGTCGAGGTCGGTACGCCGATCATCGCGATCGACACCGACCCGGGCGCCGGGCCGATCGAGGAGTCGACGACCGGTGCGCCGGCCGCCGACCTCCCCACCCCGTCGGCCGCCTCGCTGGCGGCGGTCGAGATCGCGCCTGAGGAGGGCATGGTGGAGCCGGGCCTGATCGGCGGTGCCGCCCCGGGTGGGCGTACCGCCGTGCTGGTCGGCTACGGCCCCCGGACCACCGCGGCCAAGCGCCGCCCGCGCAAGGCCACCTCGATGCCGGCCCAGGCCACCGCGGCTCCGGTCGCGCCGGCTCCGGTCAGCCC
>JBARAE010000758.1:0-6560 GCA_049791715.1 Micromonospora sp. | reverse complement strand
CCTTTCGGCAGGCGGCACTGCTGGCCGCCCTGCCGGTCACGGCCCTGGCGGTGGTCCTCGGGGCGCAACTGCCCGGTCTCACCTCCACGAACGACGCGGCGGAGGGCGCAGGGCCGAACCCCCTCCCCGTTCCCCGCACCGCCTCCGGCTGCCTCGCCAGCTACACCTCGCATCGCGCGGCCGACGGAACCTTCTCCGCCGAGCTCACCATCCGCGTCAGCGACGACGCCGACGGCCGGACGGCCCGGCCGGTCCTGTCGTTCAGGCTGCCCGCCGGTCAGCGGCTCACCTCCGCCGGCGGGAACGGGCGACCGCACCAGTCGGGCCGCCGGGTGACCCTGCGGCTACCCGACCCGACCACGGGAGGCCGGCCCGCCACCCTCACCCTCCGGGGGACGTATGACGCAGCCTCCCGGGGCGCCGCTGACGACTTCATGGTGGACGGCCTGCCCTGCGAACGCGCCTCGACGTCGGTCATCCTGGCCCCGCCGGTGCCGGGGACGGAGGGCGCCGCCTCGACGGCGGCGGAGGACCGGGCTCGGGGGAACGCGGCGAGTGGCGACTCGGAAACGCCCCGAGAAGGCGGCCGACGAGGGCCGGCGACCGCCACCACCCGACCCGCCGGTCGAACTCCGTCGTCGCCCGGGGCCGTCCCCACCGCTTCCGCCGCCCCGACGCCGTCCGGAGCCACGCCGGCCAGCCCCGCTCCGGGGACCAGCACGGCTGCTCCGTCACCCACGGGCAGCCCCGATCCGCAGCCGACCGGTGCCGACGACGTTTCCCCGTCTCCGAACGCGGAACCGAGCTCGCCCGCTGCCGCCTCACCGAGTCCGACCAGCTGACCGGCGCCGGCGCGGTTCACGTCCGGTGCGGCGGCACCCTCACCGCTTTCGGGCCCGGGCCCGGGCGGTGGCCCGCGCGTTCGCCTTCTCGATCGCCCGGACCACGTCGTCCTTCGTCAGATCCTGCGGATTGCCGATGCCGACCTTCCGCGCCACCTCGTCGAGATGACCCTTGCTGGCGTTGGCGTCCACGCCCTGCGCGGTGGCCCGCCGCCGCTCCGCGGACGCCGGGGTGCCCAGTTCCGCCTGCTCATCAGAGGGTCCCCTGTGCTCCTTCGGTTCCCAGTGATCGCCGACCTTCTCGTGGGTGTGCTTCAACGCGGCGAACGCCGTGCGGTGCGCCCGCTCGCCGTCGCCGTACGTCTCCTCGGCCGACTCCAGGGTCTTCTTGTAGGTGCGCACCGCCTTGTCGTCGGAGCGGCCGACGGTCGACGGCACCTCCGGCCGCATGTGCTCGGCCTGCTCGTGCTTGTTCTCCATCCCAGCCTCCCTGAGCGAACGCGCCGTGATACCCGGGCGGTGGTGGCGGCCTGCGCCGCCGACGTCGGGTCAGCGCCCCAGTTCGTCGCGGGCGGCGGACGAACCGGCGGGCACCACCCGGCTGGCGGTGGTCGACACGGCGTCGCGGACCTCGTCGGCCAGGCGGGCGGAACTGCCACCCGCCGCCCGCAGCTGCTCCAGGCCGGCGGCGCCGAGGAACACGGCAGCCGCCAGGTACCCAGCGGTCAGTCCGGCCGCCGCCAGCCGGCGCGGCAGGAACGCCTCCAGCATCCGCAGCGCCGTCGTGGACGCCGCCCCGACGCCCAGCACCGCACATCCTCCGGCGGCGGCCAGCAGCACGAAGCCGAGCCCGGCCGGGCGGGCGGCGTCCGCGAGCTGGGTCCGTACCGCTCGAACCTCCTCGCGTACCACGTCGGCCACGTCCGCCGCCAGGCGGTCGGTGGGACTGGCTCCTCCACCGCCAGCCCCAGGCTGGTTTGCGACGCCCATCGGGCCTCCCCCATCGGCTCGTCTCGTCGGCCCGGCAGGGTACCCGGGAACGGCCACCGCATTCGCCCCCGACCAGGCGGCCGGGGTGCGGAACCAGGCGGGGCCGCGGGTGGCACGCTCCCGGCACCATGCACCCCTGCAATGATTGCCGGGTGGAACTCTCCGTGCAGCCGCAGTCCCACTTCGCCCGAGACGAGGAGGCTGCCCTCGTCGACGGCCTCGCCGCGCTCAGCCGGGCCCTAGTCGGCATCACCGCCCGGACGCTGGCGACGCTGGACGTCGACGTCACTCTGTCGCAGTACCGGACCATCGTCGTCCTGGCGTCCCGGGGGCCGCTCCGGACCGTCGACCTCGCCTCCGCCCTGCAGGTGCACCCGTCCACGGTGACCAGGACCTGTGACCGCCTGGTACGGCGTGGCCTGGTGGCGCGCCAGCAGGGCGCGGCGGACCGGCGGGTCTCCTGGCTGGCCCTGACCGAGGCCGGGAAGACGCTGGTGGGCGACGTGACGCGCCGCCGGACCGAGCAGATCCAGAACCTGGTCCGCGCTCCTGCGGCACAGTCGGCCGGGACGGTCGCCGAGTTGATCGAGGCATTGGCCGTCGCCGCCGGCGAGCCGACGGAGCAGCAGTGGTGGCGGCACTGGGAGCACTCCACGGAGACGGCACCAGCCACGGCCGAGTGAGGTCGCCCGACCGGGGAGAAAGGGCCCGAGGACGGGGCGACCGAAATTGCGTGCATCCGTACAGGTAACCTGGCCGGGTACGGCAGGCAGCGTGGCGCCCGACCGGTGGAGGCGGGGTGTACGAGATCAGGGTCACCGGGAACCTTCGTGGTGACCAGGTGCCGGACCGGGACCAGCCGCTCGCCGTCGGCAGGGAGTTCGCCCGCCCGTCAGGGTACGACGACCAGCAGCTCACGGCGTGGGCGCTGGCGGCCGGCCAGGGCGACCCGCAGGCCCTGGCGGCCTTCGTGCGCTCGACCCAGCACGACGTGTGGCGCTTTCTCCACCATCTCCTCGACCTGCCGTCGGTCGACGACCTGACCCGGGAGGTTTACCGGCGAGCCGTGCGCGACGTCGCCGGGTGCCGCGAGGGGAGGCCGCCACGACTCTGGCTGCTGAACGTCACGCGTCGGCTCGCCCGCGAGCACATGCGACCGTCGCGCCCCATCGAGCGGGTCTCGAACGCCGGCAGAGGGCACGAGGACGACCTGCGCCGGATGGTGAGGCGACTCCCCGAGGAGCTACGGGAGGCGTTCGTCGCCACGCAGCTTCTCGGGCTGTCGTACGTCGAGGCGGCGCGGGTGTGCGAGTGCCCGGTCGCCGCGATCCGTACCCGCGTCGCCCGGGCGCGCGATGACCTGGTCACCGGCGCGCGGGAGAGCATCGACTGAGACGCGGCTCGGCGAGGCCCTGCCTCCGCCGGCGGATCCATCGTTCCGTCCTGAGTGCCTCCGGCACCCACGCCGCATTGACCGACGACCGAAGCCGGATGCGAACTGAGTCGAACCGCATTGGGCGATTCGTCCATTCGTGCAAGTGGCGCTCATCCCGTACCCGTTGCATCAGCAACCAGGGCCACCGAACGGCGGAGGACTTGTAACGCCAGCGTCACGGCCCGGACTGTTATTGGTCACAGCGACGACGCCCTATTGACGATCACCACGCACGGGGTCCACTGTCACACCAACGAAGTCGACCAATGCGTCCCGCCCGTGCGATCAGGGCGTCCCACCTGCGTGGACGCGTCGGCCGGCGCACTGTCCTTCGTGGTCGGAGAAAGGTGCCGCGATGACTGTCGGACCGGTGACATCACCGACCGAGACGCAACCCCTGGACGAGCCTCCCGCCGTCCCCGGGGCGGCGATCGAGGGCCGCTCCCTGGGCCGGATCGCCTGGACCCGGCTCAAGCGGGACCGGGTGGCGCTGGCCGGCGGCATCACCGTCCTTCTGCTGATCCTCGTCGCGATCCTCGCGCCGCTGATCAACAAGGCGTTCGGTCACCCGGTCAACGAGTACCACCAGGACAAGATCGACCCCAACCTGGGCGGCATCCCGCCCGTGGGCACCTGGGGCGGGATCAGCTCCGACTTCCTGCTCGGCGTCCAGCCGGTGACCGGCCGCGACCTGTTCAGCCAGATCATCTACGGGGCGCAGACGTCGCTGCTGATCGCCTTCGCCGCGACCCTGCTGGCGGTGGCCATCGGGATCGTCGTCGGCGTCAGCGCCGGCTTCTTCGGCGGCTGGCTCGACTCGCTGTTCAGCCGCTTCATGGACCTGATCCTGGCCTTCCCGCTGATCCTGTTCGCGATCGCGCTGATCTCGGTGCTCCCACCGACCCGGGCCTTCCGCACGCTTGTCATGATCATCGTGATCGGCGGCTTCAGCTGGCCCTACATCGGACGGATCGTCCGCGGTCAGACGCTGTCACTGCGCGAGCGGGAGTTCGTCGAGTCGGCGCGCAGCATCGGCGCCAGCAACTTCCGGATCATCTTCAAGGAGCTGCTGCCCAACCTGGCCGCCCCGATCCTCGTCTACTCCACGCTGATCATCCCGACCAACATCCTGTTCGAGGCCGCCCTGTCGTTCCTCGGGGTCGGTGTCCCGCCGCCCACGCCGTCCTGGGGCCGGCTGCTGTCGGACGCCGTGCAGTTCTACGAGTACGACCCCATGTACATGTTCGTGCCCGGTATGGCGATCTTCATCACCGTGCTGGCGTTCAACCTCTTCGGCGACGGGCTGCGGGACGCCCTCGACCCGAAGGCCAACCGCTGACCGGCCCGCAATCCGGGCCGAGCGACTTCCCCGCTGTCCCACCGGCACGTGCGCACTCCCCCGCCCGGGCACCCCGGACGGCTCGCCACCACAAGGAGGAAAGAGTGAAACTCAGAACTGGCCTGGTGCTGGGCACCACCGTCGCCCTCGCCCTGGGCATGACCGCCTGTGGTGACGGCGACTCCGGCAAGGACGGCACCGGCTCGAAGTCGACGTCCGCCGAGTTCAACGCCGCCACCAAGGGCATCGTGAACGCCTCGGACAAGCAGGGCGGGACGCTGCGCTTCGGCTACAGCTCCGACCCGGACTCCCTGGACCCGACCCGGATCTACTACGCGTCCGGCCAGAACTTCATGCGCTCGTTCTACAACCGCACGCTGCTGACGCCGGACTCCAAGCCCGGTGAGGACGGCCTCAAGCTGGTGCCCGACATGGCCGAGGCGATGCCGGAGATCAGCGCGGACAAGCTGACCTACACGTTCAAGCTCAAGGACGGCATCAAGTTCGAGGACGGCACCGCGGTCACCTCGAAGGACGTCAAGTACGCCATCGAGCGCACCTTTGCCCAGGACGTCCTCTCCGGCGGCCCGACCTACCTGATCGACCAGCTCGACCAGGGCCAGAACTACCCCGGCCCGTACAAGGACACCGACCCGGACAAGCTCGGCCTGAAGTCGGTGCAGACGCCGGACGACAAGACGATCGTCTTCAAGCTGGCCAAGCCGTTCGCGGACTTCCTGTACCTGCTGCCGATGGCGCCGGGCGCGGTGCCGCGGGCCAAGGACACCGGCGCCAAGTACACCGCGCACCCGATCTCCACCGGCCCCTACATGTTCGAGACGGTTGACCCGGGCAAGAAAATCACCATGGTCCGCAACCCGAACTGGGACCGGGCGTCCGACCCGGTCCGCAAGGCGCTGCCCGACCGGATCGAGGTCACCCTGCAGATGCAGCCGGACGAGCTGGACAAGCAGCTGCTGGACGGCAGCCTCGACCTCGACTTCGCGCAGACCGGCGTGCAGCAGGCCGCGCAGGCCAAGGTCCTGCTCGACAAGAACCTCAAGAAGAACGCCGACGAGCCGGTGACCGGCTTCATCCGGTACTTCACCATCAGCACCAAGGTCGCGCCGTTCGACAACATCCACTGCCGCCGGGCCGTGCAGTACGCCACGGACAAGGTCGCGCTGCAGACCGCGCGGGGCGGCGCTGACGCCGGTGGCGACATCGCCACCAACATGCTGCCGCCGAACATCGCCGGCCACGACCCGAACCTCGACCCGTTCGGCACCAAGCAGGGCAAGCCGCAGATCGACAAGGCCAAGCAGGAGCTGGCGGAGTGCGGCAAGCCGAACGGCTTCGAGACCAAGATCGCCGTCCGGAACAAGGGCAAGGAGCCCAAGACGGCGGAGGCGCTGCAGCAGGCCCTCGCCCAGGTGGGCATCAAGGCCACCATCGACCAGTCCGACGCGTCGCTGTACTTCCGCTCCACCATCGGCTCGCCGGACAACGTGCACAAGAAGGGCTACGGCATCATGACCGCCGGCTGGGGCGCGGACTTCCCGACCGGCACCGGCTTCCTGCAGGTCCTGGTGGACGGCCGGCTGATCCAGCAGAGCGGCAACAACAACTACGCCGAGCTCAACGACCCGGAGATCAACGGCCTGATCGACCAGGCCACCGCCGAGTCGGACCCGGCCAAGGCCGCCGACCTGTGGAAGCAGATCAACGCCAAGGTGATGGACACCGCCACCCAGCTCCCGTTCGTGTACGACAAGGCGCTCAACTACCGCAACCCGCGGCTGACGAACGTCTACGTCTACTCGTACTTCGGTGAGTGGGACTTCGGGTCGCTGGGCGTCAGCGACGGCAAGTGAGCCGACCCGACAACCCCTGCGAGTAGCGGAAGGCAGGTGAAGGTCGCTGCGTCGGCCGGCGTCGCGGAGATCCGTGGCGC
>JBARAE010000757.1:0-1566 GCA_049791715.1 Micromonospora sp. | reverse complement strand
GGCCCAGCCGCGCAGTGCGCTCGCCCGCTCCCGCGCGGGCAGCACCGGCAGCAGCGCGGCCAGGCCGATCCCGGCGAGGAGCAATCCGAGTACCCCCACCAGGCGGAGCGCGCGCCGCAGGACCGGCACGGCCCGTTCCGTGACCGGCGGCAGGCAGGACGGGCCGCAACCGGAGGTCGGCCGCCAGAGCTCACCGCCGTTCACCGCTGCTCTCCGCCGAGGAAGTGCCGCAGGTAGCGAGGGTTCATCCGGTCCAGCGAGAAGAGCACGTAGAAGTCCGCCACACCGAAGTCCGGGTCGTACGCCGGCTCGCCGCAGACCCAGGCACCGAGGCGCAGGTACCCGCGGAGCAGCGGCGGGACCAGCGCCCGCCGCGCGGCCGGCGGGAGGGCGTCCCCGTCGACGGGGGCGGGCGCCTCGGCGAACCAGGGGCGCAGCGGGCGCACCCGCAGCGGCGGCGGAGCGAGGTGCCGGGCGGTGACCTGGGCCCACACCTCGGCGGCGGCCACCCCACCGTCGGCTACCGGCACCGAGGTGCAGCCGCCCAGCCAACGTGAACCGCTCAGGTGCAGGTACCGCGTGATGCCCGCCCACATCAGACTGATCACCGCGCCCGAGCGGTGGTCCGGGTGGACACAGGAGCGGCCCGCCTCGACCAGGTCGTCGCGGAGCGGATCCAACGCGGTCAGGTCGAACTCGTCGTCCGCGTACCGCCGCCCGGTGCGTCCCGGCGGCAGCAGCCGGTACGTGCCGACCACCTCGCCGGTGCGCTCCTCGCGGACGACCAGGTGGTCGCAGTGGGCGTCGAACCCGTCGGTGTCCAGCCCGAGGGCGCCCGGGTGCAGGCTCGCCCCGAGTTCGGTGGCGAAGACGTCGTGGCGCAGGCGTTGCGCGGCCGCGACCAGGGTCGGGTCGTCGGCGATCAGCAGGGTGTATCCGCTGGTCGTGAGGCGTGCGCCAGCGGCGTGCAGAACGGCCATGGGTCCTGTGTAGGTGCCCCGGGTTGCCGACTGCGGGGGTGCGGAGTGTCGACCGGGTGAACGCCGGCGGTCGCCCGTGGCGATCGACGTGCGAGGCTGCCGGGCGGACCCCGGCGACGCGGCCGGGCGACCGGACCCCGGAGGTGCGCATGATCATCCAGTCCCGCTTCAACGGACCGCCCGGCTCGGGCAACGGCGGCTGGAGCGCGGGGGTCTTCGCGGTGGCGCTCGACGACCGCGGGCCGGTCGAGGTGACCCTGCGCAAGCCGCCGCCCCTGGACACCCCGCTCACCGCCGTCGACGGCGAGATCCGCGACCCGGACGGCGACGTCGTCGCCCAGGTACGCCGGGTCGAGCCGTTCACCGCCGTGGTGCCCCCGGTGGACCGGCCGACCGCGGAGACCGCCGCCAAGGCGTACCCCGGGCTGGTCGACCATCCCTTCCCCGGCTGCTACGTCTGCGGCCCGGCGAACCCGGGCGGGCTGCGGATCTTCCCCGGCCGGTTGGCGGACGGGCGGACCGCGGCGCCGTTCCGCGCGCCGGAGCGGGTGGTCCCGGCGACAGTCTGGGCCGCGCTGGACTGCCC
>JBARAE010000756.1:0-1870 GCA_049791715.1 Micromonospora sp. | reverse complement strand
GCCGGAGCCCGGTCGACCTGGTGGTGCAGGTCGGCACCGACCGGCCCGCCGCCCTGCTCGCCGCCCGGTACGCCCGGCGCCGCCAGCCCCACCTGCTGATCGGCCTGCGGGGCGGGGTGCCCGTGGTCGGTCCCCTGGTCCGGCCTCCGGTCGGGCCGTGCCTGAACTGCGTGGACCTGCACCGGATCGACCGGGACCCGGGCTGGCCCGCGCTCGCCGCCCAGCTCGTCGCCGACGACGGGGACCAGGCGTGCGCCGCCGTCACCCTGCTCGCCGCGGTGGCGTACGCGGCCGCGGAGGCACTGGCCCACCTCGACGGCGGTACGCCGGAGGCCCTCGGGTGCGCCGTCGAGGTGGGCGGCGCCGGCCGGTTCCGCCGCCGCGTCTGGCCGCCGCACCCGTCCTGCGGGTGCTCCGGAAATCGGCGCATGGGGGTGGGAACCACCCGCTCCGGGCTTCGTAGCAGCAGCGAGGGCCCCGAGTCGGTAACAATGACCGGGTGACCGACATCCCGCGCCGGGCCGTGTCCCGGACCGCCAAGCTCGCCGCACTGCCGCTCGGCTTCGCCGGTCGGACCGTCCTCGGGATGGGCAAGCGCGTCACCGGCCTCGCGTCCGACGTCATCTCCGCCGAGATCCAGCAGCGCACCGCCGAGCAGCTGTTCAGCGTGCTGGGCCAGCTCAAGGGCGGGGCGATGAAGTTCGGCCAGGCGCTGTCCGTCTTCGAGGCGGCGCTGCCGGAGGAGATCGCCGGTCCGTACCGCCAGGCGCTCACCAAGCTCCAGGAGGCCGCCCCGCCGCTACCCGCGGCGACCGTGCACAAGGTGCTCGCCGAGCAGCTCGGGCCGGACTGGCGGGACCGGTTCGTGGAGTTCAACGACACCCCGGCCGCCGCCGCCAGCATCGGGCAGGTGCACCGCGCGATCTGGCGGGACCCGGGGTACGGCGCGGCCGGCGGCCCGAACCACCGGGACGTGGCGGTGAAGATCCAGTACCCGGGCGCCGGAGACGCCCTGCTCGCGGACCTCAAGCAGCTCTCCCGGCTGGGCGGGATGTTCCGCGCGATCCAGCCCGGGCTGGACGTCAAGCCGCTCCTCGCGGAGCTGCGCGAACGGATCACCGAGGAGCTCGACTACGAGCTGGAAGCCGAGTCGCAGCGCGCCTTCGCGGCCGCGTACGAGGACGACCCGGAGATCTTCGTCCCGGAGGTGCTCGACTCCTCGCCCCGGGTGCTGATCACCGAGTGGGTCGAGGGGACCCCGCTGGCGGAGATCATCCGCGAGGGTACGGAGGAGCAGCGCGACGAGGCCGGGCGGCTGATGGCCGTCCTGCACCTGTCGGCCCCGATGCGGGCCGGTCTGCTGCACGCCGATCCGCACCCGGGCAATTTCCGGCTGCTGCCGGACGGCCGGCTCGGGGTGATCGACTTCGGCGCGGTCGCGCGGATGCCGGAGGGCACGCCCGAACCGATCGGTCGCATCGCCGCGCTGGCCCTGCGCGAGGATGCGGACGGGGTGGTGGCGGGCCTGCGGGAGGAGGGCTTCGTCAGCGCCACCGACCCGATCGACGGCGAGGCGCTCCTCGACTTCCTTCGTCCGATTCTCGGGCCGATCGCGGCCGACGAGTTCCGGTTCACCCGGGCCTGGCTGCGGGCCGAGGCCGCCCGGCTGGCCAACCCCCGCTCACCTGCCCACCAGCTCGGCCGGCAGCTCAACCTGCCCCCGTCGTACCTGATGATCCACCGGGTGACGCTGGGCTCGATCGGGGTGCTCTGCCAACTGGAGGCCAAGGCGCCGTACCGGGCGATCCTGGAGCGCTGGCTGCCCGGCTTCGCCCCGGTGGCGTGAGGCCGACGAAAGACGCCGAGGGGC
>JBARAE010000755.1:0-2778 GCA_049791715.1 Micromonospora sp. | reverse complement strand
GTTCCTCGGTCACCTGCCCGTTTCGTCTGTGCCGGTCAGACCGCGGCGTGCAGGGTCTCCCACGCGCCGTACCCGCCGAGCAGGTCGGACACGTCCGTCCGTCCGGCGTTGCGGAGCAGGCTGGCCGCCACGGAGGAGCGGTACCCGCCGGCGCAGTGCACCACGACCGGCCGGTCGGTCGGCACCTCGTCGACCCGTCGCGTCAGTTCGGCGAGCGGGATGTGCCGCGAACCGTCGACGGCGCCCTGCTCCCGCTCACCGGCGTTGCGGACGTCCAGCACGACCGGCGGTTCGGCCGTCTCCAGCGCCTCGCGCAGTTCGGTGGCGGTGACCCGGCTGGCCCGGGTCATGTCGGCGACCATCTCGAGGAAGGCTCCCTCGGGCTCGCGCAGGTACCCGACGACCCGGTCGAAGCCGATGCGGGCGAGGCGTACGACGATCTCCTCTTCCCGGTCCTGTGGGGCGACCACGAGCACGGTGCGGTCCGGGGCGATCACGCTGCCGGCGGTTTCGGCGAACCGGCCGTCGGCCGGGATGTTGATCGCACCGCGCAGGTGGCCGGTCGCGAACTCCTGCGGGTCGCGGGCGTCCACCACCACCGCGCCCTCGGCACGGGCCTGGGCGAACTCGGCGGCGTCCAGCGGGCGCGCAGCCTTGCTGTGGTCGAACAGCTCGCGGGCCTTGCGGTTGAGCACGGCGTCGAAGGCGAAGTAGCCGGGCGCCGACGGCTGGCCACCGGTGACCAGGGCCACGAACTGCTCCTGGCTCATCGGGGCGCACGCGTAGTTGGTGCGGCGCTGCTCGCCGATGGTGGACTGCCGCTCGGTGGAGAGGTTCTTGCCGCAGGCCGAGCCGGCGCCGTGGGCCGGGAAGACCCGCACCTCGTCCGGCAGGCCCATCAGCTTGCGCTGCACGCTGTCGTAGAGCATCTGGCCCAGCTCGTCGGCGGTCACGCCGAGCGAGGCGAGCAGGTCGGGACGGCCGACGTCACCGATGAACAGCGCGTCGCCGGTCATCACTCCGTACGGCACCGCGTCGTCGGCGTGCTCGTGGACCAGGATGCTGATCGACTCCGGGGTGTGGCCGGGGGTTTCCATGATCTCCAGCGTCACGTCGCCGAGGCTGATCCGCTCCCCGTCGTGCAGCTTGCGGCTCGGGTACTCGGTCTCGGCCCGGTGGCCGTAGCCGATCCACGCGCCGGTCGCGGCGGCCACCTCGAGGTGGCCGGCGAGGAAGTCGGCGTGGAAGTGGGTGTTGATCACCCCTTCGATGGTCAGGCCGTGGGCCCGCGCGTCGGTCAGGTACTCGTCGATGTCCCGGCGCGGGTCGACGAGCACCGCCCGCCCGGTGGCCTCGTCACCGATGAGGTACGAGGCCTGGGACAGGCAGTCCAGGTAGTACTGGGTGAACAACATCGTGCTGAACTCCTTCGCAGTGATGACCGGCGATGTACTCACGATAGCGTATACCCCTGGGGGTATATTCCGGGCCGAAGGTCCTGTCCTCCGCGACCCGTCGGCACGGGTCACGGCCGGGTCAGACCAACCGACCCGGCCGGCCGCCCTTCGCCTGCAGCGCCAACCCGGCGTCGACCCAGGCCCGCATGCCGCCGGCCAGGTTGTGGACCTGGTCCCGCTCGCGGGCCAGCAGCGCGGCGGCCTGCCGCGAACGTGCTCCCGAGCGGCACACGGTGACCACCGGTCGGTCCGCCGGCAACTCACCGATCCGCTCCGCCAACTGGCCGAGCGGGATGTGCCGCGCCCGGGGCGCGTGACCGGCCCGCCATTCGGCCGGCTCCCGCACGTCCAGCAGCACCCCGCCGCCGGCCACCAGGGTGGCCGCCTGTTCGGGCCCGACGGAGCTGTAGGACTTTCCGAAGAACCTTTTCAGCATTCCGCCGAGCTTCATGCGTCCAGCCCCGTCACGACGGGACGACCGCTGCGGGCCCACCCGCCGGTGCCGCCGCTGACCGAGCGGGCGTCGACGCCGGCGCGGGCCAGGAACTGTGCGGCGGCGAGGCTGCGGTTGCCGCTGGCGCAGATGACATACACGGGGCGGTTCCGGGGAAGGTCCCCCACCACCGTGGGCAGTTGAGCCAGCGGCACCAGCCGCGCGCCGGGCACGTGGCCCTCGACGTACTCGAACGGCTCCCGGACGTCGACCACCGCGGCACCATCGGCGTGCGCGGCGGCGAAGTCCGTCAGGTTCACCTCTCGCATGTTTCCTCCTCGACTCATTTATACCCCGGGGGGTATCGGCGTCGACCATAACCTGCACGGGCCCCTCGGACATTCCGCCCACCCGGTCGGCGGACGTGCTCGGAACCGACGGGAATAGATACCCCGGCGGGTATGTTGCCCGAGCTGTAGAACGCCATCGATACACGGAGGTGGGACATGGCGAGCGTGGCTCTGACCGCTGCCAACTTCGAGGAGACCGTCACCCGGGACGGGATCGTCCTGGTCGACTTCTGGGCCAGTTGGTGCGGCCCCTGCCGCAGCTTCGCGCCGGTCTTCGAGAAGGCCAGCGAGAAGCATCCGGACATCGTGTTCGGCAAGGTCGACACCGAGGCGGAGCAGAGCCTCGCGGCGGCCGCCCAGATTCGGTCCATCCCGACGCTGATGGCCTTCCGCGACGGAATCCTGGTCTTCTCCCAGCCGGGCGCGCTGCCGGCCGCCGCGCTGGAGCAGGTGATCCAGGCCGTCCGCGACCTCGATATGGACGAGGTGCGGGCGAAGCTGGCCGGAAGCACGGCCGGCCGCTGACGCGGCGTGCAGG
>JBARAE010000754.1:0-2793 GCA_049791715.1 Micromonospora sp. | reverse complement strand
CCCCGGGCGATCGACTTCGACACGATGGTCGAGGAGGTGTGCGGCGCGGCGTGCACCATCTTCGCGCCCGCGTCCTGGTGCTGACCCTCGCCGGCCATGGCCACCGAGAGCACCTCGCCCTTGGCGTGCTCGCCGGTCATGTAGACCGCCGGGTACTTCATGGTGACCTTGGAGCCGATGTTGCCGTCGACCCACTCCATGGTCGCGCCCTCGTGGCAGACGGCGCGCTTGGTGACCAGGTTGTAGACGTTGTTCGACCAGTTCTGGATCGTCGTGTAACGGCAGCGCGCGTTCTTCTTGACGATGATCTCCACAACCGCGCTGTGCAGCGAGTCGGAGGAGTACATCGGCGCGGTGCAGCCCTCGACGTAGTGCACGTACGCACCCTCGTCGACGATGATCAGCGTCCGCTCGAACTGGCCCATGTTCTCCGTGTTGATCCGGAAGTAGGCCTGCAGCGGGATCTCCACGTGCACGCCCTTCGGCACGTAGATGAACGAGCCGCCCGACCACACGGAGGTGTTCAGCGCGGCGAACTTGTTGTCGCCGACCGGGATCACCGTGCCGAAGTACTCCTTGAAGACGTCCTCGTGCTCGCGCAGCGCGGTGTCGGTGTCGACGAAGATGACACCCTGCTCCTCGAGGTCCTCACGGATCTTGTGGTAGACCACCTCGGACTCGTACTGCGCCGCGACACCGGCGACCAGCCGCTGCTTCTCCGCCTCGGGGATGCCCAGCCGGTCGTAGGTGTTCTTGATGTCCTCCGGCAGGTCCTCCCAGCTGGTGGCCTGCTTCTCGGTGGACCGGACGAAGTACTTGATGTTGTCGAAGTCGATCCCGGTGAGGTCGGCGCCCCAGGCCGGCATCGGCTTGCGGCCGAACAGGCGCAGGCCCTTCAGGCGCAGGTCGAGCATCCAGGCCGGCTCGTTCTTCTTCGCCGAGATGTCCCGCACCACCGCCTCGTTCAGGCCGCGCTGGGCGACGGCCCCGGCGGCGTCGGAGTCGGACCAGCCGTACTCGTATCGACCGAGGGCGGCGAGCTGCTCCTCCTGGGTCAGGGGCTGGACGATCTGCTCGGTCATCTATCTGTCCTCACAGTGGTGACGGTGTTACCGGACTGGGCACGCGGCTGGGCGGGGATGTGCGTGGTGCACACCCCGTCGCCGTGCGCGATGGTGGCCAGGCGCTGCACGTGGGTGCCGACCAGGCGGGAGATCACCGCGGTCTCGACCTCGCACAGCTGGGGGAACTCGGCGGCCACGTGCGCCACCGGGCAGTGGTGCTGACACAGCTGGCCGCCGGAGGCGATCGTGGACGCGTTGGCAGCGTAACCCTCGGCGGTCAGCGCCCCGGCGAGCGCCTCCGCCCGCGCGAGCGGCTCGTCGCCGGCGTCCTCCATCGCGGCCCGGCAGCGGGCCTCCAGAGCGGCCACCTGGTCGGCAGCGAACGCCTCGACGGCCTCCGAGCCCCCGTTGCGGGAGATCCAACGCAGCGCGGCGGTCGCCATGTTGTCGTAGTGGTGGGTGCCGCAGCGGACCCGGGCGGCGTCGGTCAGCACGAACACCTTGGCCGGGCGGCCCCGGCCCCGGCTGCCCCGGACGGCCTGCTCGCGGGCGACCACGTCGCCGTCGGCGAGCATCGCGTCGAGGTGGCGCCGGATGGCCGCCGGACTGAGCCCGAGCGCCGAGCCGAGCTGGGCCGCGGTGGTCGCTCCCCGCTCCAGCAGGAGCTGGGTGACCCGGTCCCGGGTGGAAAGATCGGACGCGGCGGTACCGGCGACCGGACCGGTCGCCGGGAGGTGCTCGGAGAGCGCCGCCGCGTTTTTCACAACGCCAACGTTACGTAATTCGCTCGGGGGCCGCAAACCCGGGTCCCGGTGATCCGTGACACCGGTGCGGCGGAGTCGCCCGATCGGGTACCACTACGGTGCGTAGGATTTGCGCCGTGATGCCTTCCGCGCGGTCCCCGGTCTCCGTCACGCTGCTGCGCCGCCTCGCGTACGCCTCGATCATCGCGAACGTGGGGATCGTGGTGACCGGCGGGGCGGTCCGCCTCACCGCCTCGGGCCTGGGCTGCCCCACCTGGCCCCGGTGCATCGACGGGTCGTACACCACCACGCCGGAGATGGGCGTGCACGGGATGATCGAGTTCGGCAACCGGCTGCTCACCTTCGCGGTCGGCATCATCGCGCTGGCCGTCCTGCTCGGCATCCTGACCCACCGGGTCCGGCCGCGCGGGGTGCTGCCGCTGGCGGTCGCCGTCTTCCTCGGCATCCCCGCGCAGGCCGTGATCGGCGGGATCACCGTGCTGACCAACCTGAACCCCTGGGTGGTCGGGCTGCACTTCCTCGCCTCGATGGTGGTCATCGCCGCCGCGTACGCCCTCTGGCGGCGTATCGCCGAGCCGGACGGGCCGGCGGTGCCCACCGTGCCCGCACCGCTGCGCGCCCTGGCGCTGTTCACCACGCTGGTGGGCGCCGCGGTGCTGGTGGTCGGCACCTGGGTCACCGGCAGCGGCCCGCACGCCGGCGACCAGGGCGCCGCCCGCAACGGGCTGGAACCGGAGGCGATCTCCCAGGTGCACGCCGACGGGGTGTTCCTGCTGATCGGCCTGTCCGTGGCGCTGGTCTTCGCGTTCCGGGCGGTCGGCGCGGCCCGGGCCGCCCGGGCCGCCGTCGTGCTGGTCGCGGTCGAGCTGGGTCAGGGCCTGATCGGCTTCGTGCAGTACTTCACCCACCTGCCGGCGGTGCTGGTCGCCGCGCACATGCTCGGCTCCTGCCTGGTCCTGCTGGCC
>JBARAE010000753.1:0-2318 GCA_049791715.1 Micromonospora sp. | reverse complement strand
ACGGAGGTAGCCCGCACCGTGGCCCAGTTCATCTACGTCCTGGAAAAGGCGCGCAAGGCGCACGGCGACAAGGTCGTGCTCGACAACGTGACGCTGAACTTCCTGCCGGGGGCCAAGATCGGTGTGGTCGGTCCGAACGGCGCCGGTAAGTCCAGCCTGCTCAAGATCATGGCAGGGTGGGACCAGCCGAGCAACGGCGAGGCCCGCCTCATGCCCGGCTACACCGTCGGCATGCTGGCGCAGGAGCCGCCGCTGAACGACGCCAAGACCGTCCTCGGCAACATCGAGGAGGCGGTCGCGGAGACCAAGGCCAAGCTGGAGCGGTTCAACAAGATCGCTGAGCAGATGGCCACGGACTACTCCGACGAGCTGATGGAGGAGATGGGCAAGCTCCAGGAGGAGCTGGACCACGCCGACGCGTGGGACATCGACTCCAAGCTCGAGCTGGCCATGGACGCGCTGCGCTGCCCGCCGCCGGACGCCGACGTCACCCAGCTCTCCGGTGGTGAGCGCCGCCGGGTCGCGCTGTGCAAGCTGCTGCTGGAGACGCCCGACCTGCTGCTGCTCGACGAGCCCACCAACCACCTGGACGCGGAGAGCGTGCAGTGGCTGGAGCAGCACCTCGCCAAGTACGCCGGCACCGTCATCGCCGTCACCCACGACCGGTACTTCCTCGACCACGTGGCCAACTGGATCCTCGAGCTGGACCGCGGCCGCGCCTACCCGTACGAGGGCAACTACTCCACCTACCTGGAGAAGAAGGCCGCCCGGATGGGCGTCGAGGGTCGCCGCGACGCGAAGATGAAGAAGCGGCTGTCCGAGGAGCTGGAGTGGGTTCGCTCCAACGCCAAGGCCCGGCAGACCAAGTCCAAGGCCCGCCTCGACCGGTACGAGGAGATGGCGACCGAGGCGGAGAAGACCCGCAAGCTGGACTTCGAGGAGATCCAGATCCCGCCAGGTCCCCGACTGGGCAGCACCGTTATCGAGGCGAGCAGCCTGACCAAGAGCTTCGGCGACCGGGTCCTCATCAACGACCTCAGCTTCTCGCTGCCGCGCAACGGCATCGTCGGCGTCATCGGCCCGAACGGCGTCGGTAAGACCACGCTGTTCAAGACCATCGTCGGGCTGGAGGAGCCGACCAACGGCTCGGTCCGGGTCGGCGAGACCGTCTCGCTGTCGTACGTCGACCAGAGCCGGGCCGGCCTGGCCGGCGACAAGACGGTCTGGGAGACGGTCTCCGACGGGCTGGACCACCTGATGGTGGGCAAGGTCGAGATGCCGTCGCGGGCGTACATCGCCGCGTTCGGCTTCAAGGGCCCGGACCAGCAGAAGCCGACGAAGGTGCTCTCCGGCGGCGAGCGCAACCGGCTGAACCTGGCGCTGACCCTCAAGATCGGCGGCAACGTCATCCTGCTCGACGAGCCGACCAACGACCTGGACGTGGAGACGCTCGGCAGCCTGGAGAACGCGCTGCTGGAGTTCCCCGGCTGCGCCGTGGTCATCTCCCACGACCGGATGTTCCTCGACCGGGTGGCCACGCACATCCTGGCCTGGGAGGGCGACGACCAGAACCCGGCGAAGTGGTTCTGGTTCGAGGGCAACTTCGAGGCGTACGAGAAGAACAAGGTCGACCGGCTCGGCGCGGACGCGGCCCGTCCGCACCGGGTGACCTACCGCAAGCTCACCCGGGACTGACCGGTGCTGACCCGTGTCTGACCGGTTCGTCTACCACTGCACGCTGCGCTGGTCCGACCTGGACGCGTACGGCCACATCAACAACTCGCGCTTCCTCACCCTGTACGAGGAGGCGCGGGTGGCGTTGATGTTCGCCGGCGGCCGGGCGTGGGGAGTGGGCTCGTTCGCCGACGGGGTGGTCATCCGCCGGCACGAGGTCGACTACCTGCGCCCGGTCGACTACGCGCTCGGCCGGTCCACCGCGGACGCGGCCCCGACCGTCCGGATCGAGCTCTGGGTGGAGCAGATCCGGGCCGCCTCGTTCACGGTCGCCTACGAGCTGTACGACGGCGACGTGCTGGCGAGCACCGCCCGCTCGGTGCTCGTCCCGTTCGACCTGACCCGGCAGCACCCCCGCCGGATCAGCGCGGACGAACGCGCCTTCCTGCTCCGGTACGCCCCGGGGGAGACCGCGCCGTGAGCGGGGGGGTCGAGGCCCGGGCCGAGGGGCACGGCCTCGTCGGGGTCGCCGACGCGGGCGCGTTCCTGGCCCGGCTGGTCCGGCTGGACCCGGCGGCGGTGGTCCGCCTCCGGCCGGTGCCGGGGGCGGGCCGTACCGCGCTCTGGGCCCGGCTGCCCTGGGG
>JBARAE010000752.1:0-3533 GCA_049791715.1 Micromonospora sp. | reverse complement strand
ACGCCGGACGCGCCGAGCGGGACCTGTCCACCCGGCGCGGTCGGCAGGTCGTACCCGCCGGTGCGCGGCGCGCCCAGCAGCGCGCGGAGCAGGCCCAGCAGATGGGTACGCCCGCTGCGGGCCGGGAAGCGGCGCAACCCGGCCGGGCCGAGGATCTGCGCGCCGAGGCGGTTGCCGACCCCGGCGGTGAGGAAGCCGACCGCAGCGACGGCGGCGACGGCGAGTTCCCGCTTGTCGAGGGTGGCGGTGCCGTACTCCATGCTGGGGCTGGCGTCGACCAGCAACCAGGTGGTCAGCTCCCGGTCGGCGTCGACCTCGCGGACGTGCGGGACGGTGGTCCGGGCGGTCACCGCCCAGTCCATCCGGCGGACCTCGTCCTCCCCGGGGCGGTACTCCCGGCTGCCGGCGATCTCGCTGCCCGGGCCGGGCAGCAGGCCGCGGTGCTGCCCGTGCAGCAGCCCGTCGAGCCGGCGGGTGACGGTCAGTTCGAGCCGGCGCAACCGCTGGTCGGGGGTGAGGTCGGCCAGGCGGGGATCGGCCGGTGGGCGGGGGACGGCGGCGCGGCGCCTCATGCCGCCGCCAGATCCGGCGCCGCCTCGGGGTGGTTGGTCGCGATCCGGGGTGGCGGCACCGCCTCGACCAGCCGGCGGACCACCGACTCGGCGGAGACCCCGTCGGCGACCGCGTCGAAGGAGAGCACCAGCCGGTGGGCGAGCACGTCCACCGCCAGGTCCCGGATGTCCTCCGGCAGCACGTACTCGCGGCCGTGCAGCAGGGCCTGGGCCCGGGCGGCGGCGACGAGGCCGAGGGTGGCCCGCGGGCTCGCCCCGTACGCCAGCAGCGGCGCGATCTCCGGCAGCCCGAACCGGCCGGGGTCCCGGGTGGCCAGGATGAGCCGGACGACGTACTCGGCCAGGGCGTGGTGCACGAAGATGTGGCTGGCCCGCCGCTGGAGTTCGCGCAGCCGGGTCGGGTCGAGCACCTCCCGGGGCGTCGGCCGGTCGGTGCTCATCCGGTAGAGGATGGCCAGCTCGTCGGCGTCGCTCGGATAGTCGACGACGACCTTCATGAGGAACCGGTCGCGCTGCGCCTCGGGGAGCTGGTACACGCCCTCCGACTCGATCGGGTTCTGGGTGGCCAGCACCAGGAACGGGTCGGGCACCTCCCAGCTCCGGCCACCGATGGAGACCTGCCGCTCGGCCATCGCCTCCAGCAGCGCCGACTGCACCTTGGCCGGGGCCCGGTTGATCTCGTCGGCCAGGACCATGTTGGCCATGATGGGTCCCAGTTCGACGTCGAAGGTCTCGGTGGAGGCCCGGTAGATGCGGGTGCCGACGATGTCGGAGGGGACCAGGTCGGGGGTGAACTGGATCCGGGAGAAGGTGCCGCCGACCACCGTGGCGAGGGTGTGTGCGGCGAGGGTCTTCGCCACACCCGGCACGCCCTCCAGCAGGCAGTGACCGTCGGCGATCAGGGCGGTGAGCAGGCGTTCGACGAGGCGGTCCTGCCCCACGATCACGCGTTTGACCTCGAAGAGGGTCTGTTCCAGCTCGACGCCGCTGGCGTCGGCATCGGCCGGGCTGGGCACACTGGCCAGGGTGTCCGAGATGTCCGTCACGGTGCTTGCTTCCCGTGCCGATGGGCGGACAAACGTCGGATTATCAGCCCTACGAGCGCCGTTACCGCCCCGGACCGGGACAACCCTCCCGGTCGGCCCGCAACCTCCACGTCCTTCCAAGAGAGGCCTCGCGGGGGTGTTCGGCGGGTACCCGGGACACCGACTGCGGGAGCAGGCGATACCGTCTCGGCATGATCACGCTCACCCCGGTACGGCTGCACCGGGCCGCTCGACTGTGGACCGTCATCTCGTGGGTGGCCGTGACGCCCGGGGCCGCCTGGGCTGCCGTCCGACTCTTCGGCCTGGAGCGGGGCCTGCTCGTGCAGGCGGTCGCCTTCACCCCGTACGTGGCGATCGGTGCGTTGGCGCCGCTGGTGCTGGTGCTCGCCCTGCGCCGCTGGTGGCCCGCGGTGGTGGCGGCAGTGACGGCGCTGGCGCTGATCGGCGTGGTGGCGCCCCGTGCCTTCGCCTCCGACCAGCCGGACGCCAAGGGCCCCACCCTGCGGCTGCTCACCGCCAACCTGCTCATGGGCGAGGCCGATCCGGCCGCGCTGGTCGAGCTGGTCCGGACGCAGCACGTGGACGTCCTGACCGTGCAGGAGTTCACCCCGCAGATCGCGGCCGAGCTGGACCAGCTCGGGCTCTCCACCCTGCTGCCCCACCGGCAGCTCAACCCCGAGTTCGGCACCACCGGTTCCGGGCTGTACGCCCGCTTCCCGATCGCCGCCGGCGGCGTACGGCGCAACCAGGGCTACTTCTTCACCCAGGCGTACGGAACCGTCACCGTGCCGAACGGGCCACCGGTGCGGGTCGAGTCGGCGCACCCTGCCGCCCCGTACGCGGCGGAGGCGGTCCCGGCCTGGTTGACCGACCTACGGGGGGAGCCCGGGGCCACCCCGGACGGGGCGCTGAGCATCCTGTCCGGGGACTTCAACGCCACCCTCGACCACGCGCCGCTACGCGCCGTGCTGGACACCGGCTACGTCGACGCCGCGAACGCGGCAGGCGTTGGGCTGACCGGCACCTGGGGCCCGTACGACGGCGACCTGATCCCGCCGGTCACCATCGACCACGTGCTGGTCGACCGTCGCATCGCCGTCCAGTCGGTGACCGTCCAGGCCCTTCCCCGCAGCGACCACCGCAGCGTCCTCACCGAGCTCCGCCTCCCGGCCGCCTGACCGGCGTCAGACGCGGGCCCGGTCCAGTCCGTAGGTGAGGGCGTCGACCAGGGCGTGCCAGGACGCCTCGACCACATTGGGGTGGACGCCGACCGTGGTCCAGTCCCGGCCCTTGCCCGCGGTCTCCACCAGCACCCGGGTGACCGCGCCGGTGCCGTGACTGCCCTCCAGGATGCGGACCTTGTAGTCGGCCAGCTCGAAGTCGCGCAGCTCGGGGTAGTGCCGGGCCAGACCGACGCGCAGCGCCTCGTCCAGGGCGTTGACCGGGCCGTTCCCCTCTGCGGTGGCGATCACCCGCTCGCCGCGTACCCGGATCTTGACGGTGGCCTCGGAGACGACCGCGCCGTCCTCCCGGTGCTCGACGATCACCCGGTACGACTCGAGGGCGAACGGTCGGGGCACCGCCCGGTCCGGCAGCTCGGAGCGGACGAGCAGCTCGAACGAGGCGTCGGCGGCCTCGAACGACCATCCGCCGGCCTCCAGTTCCTTGACCCGGCTGGTCACCCGGGACAGCGCCTCCGGATGGCCGGCCAGGTCCACGCCCAGCTCACGGCTCTTGAGCTCGACGCTGGCCCGGCCGGCCATCTCGGTCACCAGGATCCGCATGTCATTGCCCACCACCGACGGGTCCACGTGGTTGTAGAGCAACGGGTCGACCTTGATCGCGCTCGCGTGCAGCCCCGCCTTGTGGGCGAAGGCGGCGGCCCCGGCGTACGCCTGGTGGGTGTCGGGGGCGA
>JBARAE010000751.1:0-5342 GCA_049791715.1 Micromonospora sp. | reverse complement strand
GCCCGCGGCGGCGCCGCCGGCCCGCGGCACGCTGCCGCCCCCGGCCGGGCCGGCCTGGAACATCTCCCTGATCGGGGCCGACCGGGTCTGGTCCGGGCTCGGCGTGACCGGTGCCGGGATCGTGGTGGGCAGCTCCGACTCGGGAGTGGACGGCCGGCATCCGGCGCTGGCCGACGGCTTCCGGGGCGGCGACGACTCCTGGTACGACCCCTGGTCGCACACCCGGACGCCGAACGACCAGGCGGGCCACGGGACCCACACCACGGGCAGCGCGGTGGGCCGGAACGGCATCGGGGTGGCACCCGGCGCGCGCTGGGTGGGCTGCGTCAACCTGGACCGCAACCTCGGCAACCCGGCGCGCTACCTGGACTGCCTGCAGTTCATGCTGGCGCCCTTTCCGCTCGGCGGCGACCCGTTCACCGACGGCCGACCGGCCCGGGCGCCGGACGTGCTGACCAATTCGTGGGGCTGCCCGCCGATCGAGGGCTGCGACGCGGGGGCGCTCCGGCCGGCCACCGCGGCGCTGGCCGCGGCCGGCATCCTGGTGGTCGCGGCGGCCGGCAACACCGGCCCGTACTGCGGCTCGATCGCCGACCCGCCGGCGCCGTATCCGGACGTGCTCACCGTGGGGGCCGTGGATCGGCAGCGGACCGTTACCCGGTTCTCCAGCCGGGGACCGGCGCGGGGCGGGGCGGCCAAGCCGGACCTGGTCGCCCCGGGGGCCGGCGTACTCTCCGCGATGCCCGGCGGCGGGTACGCCACGCTGGACGGCACCTCCATGGCGACCCCGCAGGTGGCGGGTGTGGTGGCGCTGATGTGGTCGGCGAATCCGGCGCTCGTCGGCGATCTGGCGCGCACCCGGGACATCCTGCGGGACACGGCGAAGCCGGCCGGGACGAGCTATCGCACCAACGCCTCGCGGCAGCCGTGCGACGGTCCGGAGATCACCGGCGCGGGCGTGGTCGACGCGTACGCTGCCGTGCAAGCGGCCCGCGCGGGGTGAACAGGTCTTGCGCCGACCGGTGGTGGTTGATCTAGGGTCGGCCACCGTGGACGCCACCCTCGCCGAGCTGCCCGCCGACCGGGTCCCCGCCGTCGTCGCGCTCTGCCGGCGTGCCCTGGACCTGCCCGAGGACGCGGCCGAGGCCGAGCCGATCGTCGACGCGCTGTGGACCCGGGCGGCGGCGGACCGGCCGGTGCTGGCGCTCGGGGCGTACGCGGGGGACGAGCTGATCGGGGTGCTGGTCGGGTCGGTGTCGGAGCGCGACGCCCACCTCGGTCACGTGGACCTGATCGCGGTGGTGCCGGAGGAGCGCCGTCGGGGCGTCGCGAGCGCCCTGCTCGCCGAGGCGGAACGGCGGCTCGCCGGGCTCGGCGCGACCGAGCTGCTGTTGGCCGGGAATCCGCCGTACTACGCCTGGCCGGGCATCGACGTGCGGTACACCGCGGCGGTCTGCCTGGCGCTGCGGCTGGCCTACCGGCAGGACCGTACCGCCTGGAACATGACCGCGGACCTGGCGGACGGCTCCCCGGCGCTGCGCTCGACGGAGGCCGCGGAACGCCGGCTGGCCGGGGAGGGCGTGACGGTGCGCCGGGCCGAGCCGGCGGACCTGCCGGCGCTGGCCATGTTCGCCCGGGCGACCTTCGGCGGGGCGTGGGACGGCGAGCTGGCCGGTTCCGTGGGCCGGCCGGGCGCCGGGGCGCACCTGGCGGAGCGGGACGGCGGGATTCTGGGCTTCGCCGCGTACGGCTCGTCGCGGCCGAGCTGGTTCGGGCCGATGGGGACCGCCCCCGGGGCGGAGGGCTCCGGGATCGGTGGCGTGCTGCTCCGCCGCTGCCTGCGGGACCAGGCCGCCGCGGGGATCGGCGCGGCCCAGATCGGCTGGGTGGGCCCGGTCCCGTTCTATTCGGCGAGTGTGGGCGCGCGGATCGAACGGGTCTTCTTCCTGTATCGCACGCCGATCGGCGGGACGGAATAGCAAAAAGGGCGAAAAGGATATAGACGGTAATAACGCCATTCGGGCCCGCAGGTCATCGACCGCCCCCTACCGTGCTGAAGTAGAGGAGGCAGCCATGACCACGGAAGACGAAAGGACCGACGATCAGCCTGCGAGCTGGCCACCGGTCGCCGAACTCCCCGGGCAACTGCCGTTCGACCGGCTCGACTACGGCGACGCCGAACAGCTGGCGGAGATGACCGGTGTCGACGAACCGACCGCCGAGGAACCGCTGCAACTGGTCGACGAGCCGATCCGGATCCCGGCACCGTACGGACGAGCCCAGAAACGACGGAACCAGCGACCACTGCCGACGTGAGATACGGAAAGGGGGCGGACCGCTGACGCGGCCCGCCCCCTTTCGGCGTTCGATGGAGCTGGACTCAGAAGTCCATCTCCCCGCCACCCGGACCAGCCGGGGCGGCCGGGGTCTTCTCCGGCTTGTCCGCCACGACGGCCTCGGTGGTGAGGAAGAGCGCCGCGATCGACGCGGCGTTCTGCAGCGCCGAGCGGGTCACCTTGGCCGGGTCGATGATGCCCGCGGCCAGCAGGTCCACGTACTCACCGGTCGCGGCGTTGAGGCCGTGGCCCGGGTCGATGTTGCGGACGTGCTCGACGACCACGCCACCCTCGAGGCCGGCGTTGACGGCGATCTGCCGCAGCGGGGCGTCCAGCGCGATCTTGACGATCTGCGCGCCGGTCGCCTCGTCGCCGGTCAGGTCCAGCTTGTCGAAGGCGGTCTTGCCGGCCTGGACCAGCGCGACGCCACCACCCGGGACGATGCCCTCCTCGACGGCGGCCTTCGCGTTGCGGACGGCGTCCTCGATGCGGTGCTTGCGCTCCTTGAGCTCGACCTCGGTGGCCGCGCCGACCTTGATCACCGCAACACCGCCGGCCAGCTTGGCCAGCCGCTCCTGCAGCTTCTCCCGGTCGTAGTCGGAGTCGCTCTTGTCGATCTCGGCCCGGATCTGGTTGACCCGGCCCTGGATCTGCTCGGCGTCACCGGCACCGTCGACGATGGTGGTCTCGTCCTTGGTCACCACGACCTTGCGGGCGCGGCCCAGCATGTCGAGGCCGACGGCGTCCAGCTTGAGGCCGACCTCCTCGCTGATGACCTGACCACCGGTGAGGATGGCGATGTCGGCCAGCATGGCCTTGCGGCGGTCACCGAAGCCCGGCGCCTTGACGGCGACCGACTTGAAGGTGCCACGGACCTTGTTGACCACCAGGGTGGCCAGGGCCTCGCCCTCGATGTCCTCGGAGATGATCAGCAGCGGCTTGCCCGACTGCATGACCTTCTCCAGGATCGGGAGCAGGTCCTTCACCGACGAGATCTTGCTGTTGACGATCAGGAGGTACGGGTCGTCGAAGACGGCCTCCATACGCTCCGGGTCGGTCATGAAGTACGCGGAGATGTAGCCCTTGTCGAAGCGCATACCCTCGGTGAGCTCAAGCTCCAGGCCGAAGGTGTTGCTCTCCTCGACGGTGATGACGCCTTCCTTGCCGACCTTGTCCATCGCCTCGGCGATGATCTCGCCGACGGTGCTGTCACCGGCGGAGATGGAGGCGGTGGAGGCGATCTGCTCCTTGGTCTCAACGTCCTTGGCGAGCTTGGACAGCTCCTCCGAGACGCTGGCCACGGCGGCCTCGATGCCCCGCTTCAGGGCCATCGGGTTGGCACCGGCGGCCACGTTGCGCAGGCCCTCGCGAACCAGGGCCTGGGCCAGGACGGTCGCCGTCGTCGTGCCGTCACCGGCCACGTCGTCGGTCTTCTTGGCGACCTCCTTGACCAGCTCAGCGCCGATCTTCTCGTACGGGTCCTCGAGCTCGATCTCCTTGGCGATGCTCACACCATCGTTGGTGATGGTGGGGGCACCCCACTTCTTCTCGAGCACGACGTTGCGGCCCTTGGGGCCGAGCGTCACCTTCACGGCGTCGGCGAGCTGGTTCATGCCCCGCTCGAGGCCGCGGCGCGCCTCTTCGTCGAACGCGATCATCTTGGCCATACGGCGTTGTCCTCCTGGACACTCACGGGCCACCCGAGTGTGTGCCCCGGATGGGCCGCCTGGTGTACGCACCTTGGGACGTCGCCACCTGGCGACGACGACGTCTCCTCGGTCGGGCCGGACAGCCCGCGACGACCGGCCATGTGCCACACCGACGCCATCGAGACGTCGGCATGACCGTGGCCCTACCGCCCCGACCATTGGCACTCACCGTATGCGAGTGCCAATGACCTGTTTAGCACTCTGCCTAGCCGAGTGCAAGCACGATGGCCCGCTCAGCCGAGTTCCGCGGCGAGTCGGGCCGAGTTCACCGGGCCGTCCTGTGCCCGCTGTTCGGCGTACGTGGCGACCAGTCCGACGAGCTGCGCGAGGTAGGCCGGGGTGACCAGCACCGCCCCCAGCACGGCCAGCGCGACCGCGCCCACCGCAGTGCCCGGAGCACCCAGCGGATGGAGGCCGAACACCACCTGGTTGACCCTCCCCACCACGAAATTGACCACCCCGGCAGCGACCAGCGCGACCGCCACCAGCGCGACCCGGCCGAACACCATGCCGAACCGCCGGTGCAGGGTCCCGAACGAGCGGCCCATCGGGTCCTTCCGCTCGAAGAGGTAGACCGGGCCGAACAGGGCGACAGCGGCGGCGACGTAGATGCCGGGCAGGAAGCACACGCAGACGCCGACCATGATCAGTAACGAGGCGACGATGGTCCAGCCCCACAGGCCGAGGGCTCGGCGCAGCCCGTACCGGAGGGCAGCGCCCACACCGACGCGCTCGCCCACGGCCTGGCGGGTCACCACCCAGGTGCCCGCGGCCCAGCCCGTGCTCTGCAGCGGGCCGAAGATCAGGCTCGCGAGGAGCAGCGCGCCGTAGAACGTGAACACGCTCGGGAAGTAGTCGCCCGGCAGGGCGGTGGTGCCGTCCGGCCGGGGGATCGGCTGACCTGTCGGGACGAGAGCGATCGACAGGACGGCGATCACCGCGGCCGGCACGGTGTGGGTGAGCAACATGATCGGCAGCAGCTGCCGCCACCCGCGGCGCACCGCGCCGGTGCAGCGGGAGAACCAGCCGCCGATCCCCGCGTACGGCGGGTTGACCAGCGGGTCATGGGGATCGAGGCCCGGGTGCCAGCCGTACGGCTGGCCGTAGGGCTGGCCGGGCATCGGCGGCTGACCCGGGTACGCCCCGGCCGGCCATGCCCAGCCCTGCGGCTGCGCGGCCGGATCTCCCGGGTACGCCCCCCAGGGCTGACCACCGGGAGGGGTGAAACCCGGCTGGGCCGGTACGAGGGGCTGACCGGCCGGCGAGGGCGGCGCGAACTGGCCGGGCGCCGCCGGAT
>JBARAE010000750.1:0-2756 GCA_049791715.1 Micromonospora sp. | reverse complement strand
CGGGTGCGGTGTCGACCAGCGCGCTGGCGACGGCGAGCACCCGCAGCCCGTCGGCGGCGAGCCGGCGGGCCTCGCCGGTCAGCTGGGCGATCTCCTCCGTCGAGGCGTCGACCACCGGGGAGAGCAGCACGTTCTCCGGGGCGCCCTTGCACACCACCAGGTGGCGGCCGTCGCAGGCCCGGTGCACGGTGGTCATCCGGCGGGTGTCCTGGTCGAACGGGTGCTCGGCGACCCGTGGCCAGGCCGCGCGGGTGGCCTGTGGGTCCAGGCCGCACCGGGCCGCGAAGGCCACCAGGGCCGCCTCCAGCGGGTCGCCGACCGCCGCCCAGTCCGGTCGCCGGTCGTCCGGCGGTGACAGCGTCGCGTCGTTGCAGAGCAGCCCGGCCCGCGCCAGGCGGCGCAGCTCATCCGGTACGACCACCCGGGTGCCGTCCCGGTGCACCGCCCCCTGCGGGGCGTACCCGGTGCCGGTGACCGCGTACCGGGCGCGGTCAGCGGTGACCGCCTGCTGCACCGCCATCCGCCCCTGGGTGAGGGTGCCGGTCTTGTCGGACGCGACCACGGTCACCGATCCGAGCGTCTCGACCGCGTGCAGCCGGCGGGGGATGGCCCGGGACCGGGCCATCCGGCGGGCGCCCAGCGCCAGCGCGAGGGTCACCACCGCCGGCAGTGACTCGGGTACCGCGGCCACCACCAGGCTGACCGCGGTGACCGCCATCTCGACCACCGGCCGGCCACCGACCACCCCGACGATGAAGACGAGGGCGGACAGCAGCACGGCCACCAGGCCCAGCACCCGGCCGAGGGCGGTCAGCCGGCGCTGCAGCGGGGTGGCACCCGGCCGGGTCCGGGCCACCAGGCTGCTGATCCGCCCCAGGGCGCTGGCCGCGCCGGTGCGCAGCACCAGACCGGTGGCCCGCCCGGTGGTGACCACCGTCCCGGCGGACAGTTCCTGGCCGGCAGTTCGGCCGACCGGCACCGCCTCACCGGTCAGCGCCGACTCGTCGAGGTGCAGCCGGTTCGCCTCCACCAGCAGCAGGTCGGCCGGGACGACGTCGCCGGCCTCGACGCGGACCAGGTCGTCGCGGACCACATCGGCGGCGGGCAGGATCAGGTCGTGGCCGTCCCGGACCACCCGCGCGGTCGGCGCGGCGAGCCGGTCGAGCGCTGCGATCGCGCGGTCCGCCCGGATCTCCTGGACCACGCCGATGGCCGTGTTGACGACCACCACCAGCACGATCACCGCCGTGTCCGGGTGGTCGCCCAGCACGGTGGTGACCACGGCCGCGGCGAGCAGGAGGGCGACCAGCGGGTCGGTGAGCTGGTGCAGGATCCGGCTGGCCAGGTGCCGGCGGGGCGGCGCGGCGACCTGGTTGGGGCCGTCGGCGCGCAGCCGTGCGGCCGCGGTGGCCGAGCCGAGCCCGGTCGCCGGTGTGGCGGGCGTCTGCGGCGGTGTCCCGCTCCGCGTCGTCGTCCCCGCTGCTGCCACCAGTGACCTCCGCCCTCCGTGGCGCGCGACGGCGCGCACCGTCCCTCTCCACCCTCGTCCCGCGGCCCGGCCGCGGGCAGAGGACTTGCGCCCGCCGGGCACGGGACCAACGGCCCTGACGCGGCGGGTTCGGGCGAGGTCGGATGGAATCGGGACGATCGACAAGGAGGTCGAAAATGTCCACTGTCACGAAGTTCCGGGGCGGCGGCACGTTGGCGCCGTTCGACTGGACGAACCTGTCCTGGCTGCCGATGCTGGCGCCCACCATCCGGGTCGAGGACTACCTCGACGGAGACCGGTACGTGATCCGCGCCGAACTCCCGGGCATCGACCCGGCGAAGGACGTGCGCATCACCCGTACCGGCGAGACCCTGCGGCTGGACGTGGTCCGCCGGGAGAGCCACGCGGACAAGGTCCACTCCGAGTTCCACTACGGCTCCTTCTCCCGGCTGATCCCGCTTCCCGCCGGGGTCAAGGAGGAGACCATCGCGGCCCGCTACGCGGACGGCATCCTCGAGATCACCGCGATGATCGGCGCGACCGAGCCGACCGCCCGCGAGATTCCGATCACCGTGGAGCACAGCACGAAGCGGTGAAGCAGACCGAGGGGCCCGGCGGTACGCCGGGTCCCTCACTCGAACCTGGAGACGTGATGACCCCGCTGGAGATGCTCCGCGCGCACCCCTTCCTCGCCGGCCTGCCGCAGGAGTGGCTGCCCCGGTTGACCGGCTACGCCCGTCCGGTGGTCTGGCACCCCGGGCACCGGCTGTTCCGGGCGGGGCAGCCGGCGGAACGGTTCTGGCTGGTGCGCGGCGGCGAGGTGGCGCTGGACTTCCCGGTGCCGGGCCGCGGTGACGTGGGAATCGAGACGATCGGCGCGGGCGGGGTGCTCGGCTGGTCCTGGCTCTTCCCGCCGTACCGCTGGCAGTTCGGGGCGGTGGCCGTGCAGCGCAGCACCGCGGTCGAGTTCACCGCCGACGGGGTACGCCGCCTGATGGAGGCCGACGACGCGCTCGGCCGCCAGCTCACCACCCGCTTCATGAGCGTCGTGGTGGACCGGCTGCAGGCGTCCCGGGTACGCCTGCTCGACCTCTACGGCTACCCGGCGGAACCGCCGCCGGCCGCTGTGCTGCCGCTGCCGCCGACCGGCTGACCGCCGCCGGTTCGGTGGATCACCAGCTCGTCCACCTCGAGCCGCCAGATGCGCAGCTCCCTGATGACCGCCCGGCGGATGGCCAGGCGGCCGATCGCCAGTGTGCCCACGGCC
>JBARAE010000749.1:0-2391 GCA_049791715.1 Micromonospora sp. | reverse complement strand
GCCGTGACCGGCGCAGGGATCAAGCCTGACCGCCCGGAGCCGGGCACGGCGGGCCACACCCCCCAACCGCAACCAATCGACCAAGCCGGAAGGCGGAGACAGCCAGAACCAAGAAGCCGGACCAGAGACACGGTGGACGGCACCAGAGGCGTTACCCTGACACCATGCAGGCCCTCTCCCCCACGACGCCCCCGACGGCCCACCTGGCCCGCCCGGGACGCCCCGCCGTGGTGGCCCGCACCCTCGCCGAGCTGACCGGCCCGACCCGCGGCGTGGTGGAGCTGCCGGTGCGGCTGATGTGGAGCAGCGAGCGCACGTTCGATCTGGGCGAGCCGGACGACCTGCTCTGGATGTACGAGAACGTCCTGCGGGAGACGACTCGCACGGAGGACCTGCAGGTCCTGATCAACGGCCGGACGCTGCGCCGGGTGTGGGGACGGCTGAACCTGCCGAACGGCGTACGGCTGGCGTGGGAGAGCCGGCACCGCGGCCTGCGTACGGCGTGAGCCATCTGCACGACTTCTACCGGGAGGTGGCCCGGGTGGCCCTCGCGGCCGCCGGGCCGCACCGGTTCGTGCTGGGCGGTGGAGTGGCCTGGGCGGCGCACGGCCTGGTGACCCGGCCGACGGAGGACGTGGACCTCTTCGCGGACGTGGAGGGGGCCGCCGCGGCGGCGGCGTCCGGGGTGCGTACGGCGTTGGAGCGGGCCGGCTTCACGGTGTCGGAGGCCGATCCGGACAGCGAGCTCGGCGACCTGTTCGAGGGCTTCGACCGGGACATTCGGGATTTCCTGGTGAGCCGGGACGGCCGGCAGATCCGGCTGAGCCTGGCGCGCCTCGACCGGTACCGCAGTCCCGTGGTGATGGACCTGGGCCCGGTGATGGACGTCCGGGACCTGATCGCCAACAAGACCGCGGCGCTGGTGAACCGGCGCGAGGTGCGCGACTACATCGACGTGTCGGCGGCGCTGGACCACTACGACGTGGCGGAGCTGCTGGAGCTGGCCCGGCAGGTGGACCCGGCGCTGGACCTGGCGGACGTTCGGGCGGCCGGGCGCTACCTGGACGAGGTGCCGGACCGGCGCTTCGCCCGCTACGGACTGGACGCGGCGCAGGTGGCCGAGGTGCGCCGACGAATGACCGTCTGGCCGCGCTGACCGGACGGCCGCAGCGAACGGCCGCTCGGCAGGTGCGTCACTTGGTCGGCCTGCCGCCGGTCACCCCGAGGATCTCCCCGGTGACGTAGCTGGACTCTTGGGAGGCGAAGAAGACGTACGCGGGGGCCAGCTCGGCGGGCTGCCCGGGGCGGCCCAGCGGCACGTCGGTGCCGAACTGCTTCACCTTCTCCTCGGGCATGGTTGCCGGGATGAGCGGCGTCCAGACCGGGCCCGGCGCGACCGCGTTGACCCGGATGCCCTGGTCGGCCAGGTTGAGCGCGAGCGCCTTGGTGAAGTTGACGATGGCCGCCTTGGTGGTCGCGTAGTCCAGCAGCTGCGGTGAGGGGTCGAAGGCCTGGATCGACGTGGTGTTGATGATCGTCGACCCCTCCTTCAGGTGCGGCACGGCCATCTTGCAGAGCCAGAACATGGCGTACACGTTCGTCTTGAACACGCGGTCGAACTGCTCGGTGGTGATGTCGGCGATCCCGTTGTCCTGCGATATCTGGAACGCCGCGTTGTTGACCAGGATGTCCAGGCCGCCGAGGTCAGCGAGGGCCCGGTCGATGAGTTCCCGGCAGTTGCCCTCGTCACGGAGGTCGGTCCGGACGGCGACGCCCTTGCGGCCGGCCTGCTCGACCAGGCGGACCGTTTCGCGGGCGTCCGTCTCCTCCTCATCGCCGAGGTAGGAGATCAGTACGTCGGCGCCCTCCCGGGCGAAGGCGATGGCGACGGCCCGGCCGATGCCGGAGTCACCGCCGGTGATGACCGCGCGCTTGCCGTCGAGCCGGCCGCTGCCCCGGTACGACTCCTCACCATGGTCGGGCTTCGGTCCCATCTCCTGCTCCGAGCCCGGCGTGGGCTGCTGCTGAGCCGGCTGGCCCTCCTGCTGGCCGTACTGCTCGGTGGGGTCCTGCTGGGTGTACTGGTCCTCGCTCACCGGTGTCTCCTTGCGCGTTTCGTCCGTCCGGTCCCCCTCCGCCCTACCCGACGGCCTGGTGGGGAAACGGCCGTTCGGGTGCACCTGGTGTTACATCCAGGTGGCCGTCGGCGCTGGTGGTGTGAAACACCTCGGGGCGATGTGGCGCTTGCGACCAACGGGTCGTTATGGTGCGCAACGGCGCCCACGAGGCGTATCCACCCCCATGGAAAGGCACCTCATGACCTCCTCCTCCGGCGCCTCGCGCCGTCAGGTGCTGGCCGTCGCCGCCGCCGCGACCGCCCCCCTGCTGGCC
>JBARAE010000748.1:0-8415 GCA_049791715.1 Micromonospora sp. | reverse complement strand
GGGCGGCGGTCTCCGGCCGGGTGCCGGCGGACTCCTCGCGGGCCCGGCGCAGCGCCTCGGCGTCGGCGGTGCGGCCCTCGCGCAGGGCGGCGACCTCGGCCTCCAGTACGCCGATCAGCTCGGACTTGTAGCCGAGGTCGTAGGCCGCCCGGCGCATCGCCTGGTCGACCTGGGCCATCCGGTAGCCGCGCAGCGCGGTGTCGAAGCGGACCTGGGCGATGTCCGGCTCCTCGAGCGGGCGGGTGCTCGGCAGGGGTACCGCCCGCCCGTCCGGTTCGGCCGGCACCAGGCCGGGGTCACGCCCGGAGACCAGCACCGTCACCCCGAACACCACCGCCGCGACGGTCAGCGCGACGACCAAGAGGAGCAGAACCTCACCCATGGGGAGATCGTGGCATGCCCACCGGTCCCGGGCGAGTCCTCCACCGGGTCCGATCATGAATCGCAACCCCGGCGTACCGGACGGGCCGTCCGCCGGCGGACCGGCTAGCGTCGGGGGCGGCCGACGGTACGACCGACGGCGGGTGGAGATCAGGAGGCAGGCATGGCCGGGGCGCTGCGGCTCGGTGGGCGGACCTTCTCCCCCGGTGAGCTGGTGGTGATGGCGATCGTCAACCGCACCCCGGACTCGTTCTTCGACCGGGGCGCCACCTTCGCCGCGGACAACGCGCTGCGGGCGGTCGAACGCGCGGTGGGCGAGGGCGCGGAGATCATCGACATCGGCGGGGTGAAGGCCGGGCCGGGCGACGAGGTCGACGTGGCCGAGGAGATCCGTCGGACGGTGGACATCATCGCCGCGGTCCGGGCCGCCTTCCCCGACGTGGTCGTCTCGATCGACACCTGGCGTGCCGAGGTGGCGGTCGAGGCGGTGGCGGCCGGTGCCGACCTGCTGAACGACACCTGGTCCGGGGCGGACCCCGCGCTGGCCCGGGTGGCCGGCGAGACGGGCGCCGGGCTGGTCTGCTCGCACGCCGGTGGCCTCGCTCCGCGTACCCGTCCGCACCGGGCCGCCTTCGACGACGTGGTTGCCGACGTGATCGCGACGGTCACCGGGCTCGCCGAGCGTGCGGTCGCCCTGGGCGTACGCCCCGACGGCATCCTGATCGACCCGGCGCACGACTTCGGCAAGAACACCTGGCACTCGCTGGAGATCACCCGCCGGCTGGCGGAGCTGTCCGGCACCGGCTGGCCGCTGCTGGTGGCCCTGTCGAACAAGGACTTCATCGGCGAGACGCTGGACCTGCCGGTGCCGGAGCGGCTGGAGGGCACGCTCGCCGCCACGGCGGTCTCGGCCTGGCTCGGTGCCCGGGTGTTCCGGGCCCACCAGGTCCGCGAGACGCGTCGGGTGCTCGACATGGTCGCCTCGATCAGGGGCGACCGCCCGCCGACCCTGACCCGCCGCGGCCTGGCCTGAGCCGGCCGGCTCAGGTCCAGCGCAGGATGTTCTTCCGCCAGGCGTAGAGGATGCCGAGCGCCACGACGGCGACGAAGACGGCCATCTCCACCACCGTGGTCACGCCGAACCCGGGCCGGTCGAAGACGAGTGCCCACGGGAAGAGGAAGACCGCCTCGACCGCGAAGAGCACGTACAGATACGCGTAGACGTAGTAGCGGATCTGCATCTGCGCCCAGTCGCCGCCGACCGGGTCGAGGCCGCACTCGTAGCTCGTCCTTTTTCCCCAGGGATCGGCCGGACGGCCAGGACGTAACACCCGATTGGCCGAGAACGCCGTAACGAAGAAGAGCACGGCGGCGAGCAGAAGGAGACCGAGCGTGGCGTACGAGCCCAGGTAACCGGTCACGGTGGGTCAGCCTACCGGCGACCGCCGACGCGTACCGGACACGTTACGTATTTGTTTCCCTGCGGGACTAGTGCCCCGGGGCAACTGTTACCGAATAATGAAACCTCACTCACTGTCACGGAGGACAGATGGCCCGTCTGCGTGCACGCTCCCCTCGGCGGGCTGCCGACCGACGCCCCTCCGTGCTGCTCGCGGCCTCGCTGGCCGCCGGCCTCGCGGTGGCCGTGGCGGTGGCCCCCGGATGGGCGGCCGCGTCACCCGTGACGGCCGACCTGACCGCCGTGGCCACCGATCCGGTGACCGACCCCGGCACCGAGCCGACGAGCGCCACACCCACCGTGGACCCGACCGCCACCGACCCGGCGCCCACCACGCCTCCGCCCACCGAGAGCGCACCGCCGGAAACCACGTCGGCGCCGCCGCCCACGACCGAACCGGCACCGACCACCACCGCACCGGGCAACCCCGTGCCGACCACCACCGCACCCGCCACCACCGCCCCCGCTCCGCCGCCCCGGTCGGTACCCCCGATGGCGCCGCCGGCCGGGCCGGGCCGGCCTACTTCCGGGCAGCTCGGCGTCCAGGTGACCAGCGGGGACGTCTGGCTCACCTCGGGCTACTGGAACGCCGGCAGCACGGTGACGTCGCTGCGGGTGACGGTCACCAACACCGGCACCACGCCCGAGCGGATCCGCCTCGGGTACACGCTGCCGGCCGGGCTGACCGACGCGGGCACCCCCGGCTGCACCTCCGCCGGTGGCGGGACCTACCGGTGCGGGGCGTGGAGCGCCGCCCCCGGCGCCCGGTTCAGCAGCACCGTCCGGGTACGCGTCAGCGGGCGGGCGTGGCGCTCGATGCCGCTCAGCGGAACCGTCCAGGTCACCGCGACCGCCCCTGGCGTCGCCGGCTCGGCGACGGACGACGAGGGCTTCGCGGTGCTCTTCCCGCCCGGCCCGCCGGTGCCCGGCATCTCGCTCCGCGCCGACGAGGTGGCGTTCGACATCAGCGGCGGCCCGAGCGCGCTCGACGTACGGCTGGGCAACACCGGCCGGGTCGACGCCGCCGGCCGGATCGAGGTGGTCCTGCCCGACGGGGTGACCCCGGAGACGGTGCCGGCGGGCTGCACGGCGGTGGCGCCGACGAGGACCCGGTGCGACGTCGGCACGGTCCCGGCCGGGCGCACGGCCACGCTGCGCCTGCCGGTCGTCGCGACGCCGGAGGCGCAGCGTCACGCCCCGCGGGCCGGAGCGGTCGTGGGCCGCCTCGATCCCCGCAGCGGGCGGACCCGCCAGATGCAGATGAGCTTCCGGATCACGGCGGCCGCCTCCCTGGCGACCGCGGTCGGCACCCCCGCTCCGACGGGGTCGCAGGGGGTGCTCGCCGTGGCGGGTCAGGCCCGCGACGAGGACGGGCTCAGCTCGGTGCAGCAGACCGCGATCACCCTCATCGCGATCTCCGGGCTGCTGGTGGTGCTCGCCCTCGCCCTGGCGACGGCCTCGCTGCGCCGGCGGATGGGCGAGCCGGCGCCCGAGCCGAACCCCACCGCCGCCGCCGACTGAGCACCCGGACGCCGACCCACCGGCGTTCCCACCCGCGCGGCGCGGTGATCTGGATTACGACGGGATTCCTAAAAGACCCCAAAGTCGGGCAAATTCGGGCCAGCAACCGTCCCAGTCTCGCCACCTCCGAGAAGGTCGGACCCCCCGTCCGACGTAGGCTCTGAGGTGGAAAACGACAGCGGGCCGGCCACCCAAGGACCGGACGCAGCGGCGCGTCAAGGAGGCCACGTGGCCGGGCAAGGCGGGGTCACCAACATGTTCAGCCGCCCGCGTCGAGGCGCTGAGCGAAGCGAGGTGCAGGCGTGACCAAGCAGATCCGTCAACTGGACCGGGTCGTCATCCGGTTCGCCGGTGACTCCGGCGACGGCATGCAGCTCACCGGCGACCGGTTCACCTCCGAGACGGCCCAGCTCGGTAACGACATCTCCACGTTGCCGAACTTCCCGGCCGAGATCCGGGCCCCCGCCGGCACCCTCCCCGGCGTGTCCAGCTTCCAGGTGCACTTCGCCGACTACGACATCCTGACCCCGGGGGACGCCCCGAACGTGCTGGTCGCGATGAACCCGGCGGCCCTCAAGGCCAACCTGGCCGATCTGCCGCGCGGCGCCGACATCATCGTCAACACCGACGAGTTCACCAAGCGCAACCTGGCGTAGGTGGGCTACACGACCAGCCCGCTGGACGACGACTCGCTCGCCGGCTACGTGGTGCACCCGGTGGCGCTGACCTCGATGACGGTCGGCGCGCTGGCCGCGCACGAGGTGTCCAAGAAGGACGCCGAGCGGGCCAAGAACATGTTCGCCCTCGGCCTGCTCTCCTGGATGTACTCCCGGCCGTACGCGTCGACCCTGCGCTTCCTGGAGCGCAAGTTCGCCGCCCGCCCCGAGCTGGTCGCGGCCAACGTCGCCGCGTTCCGGGCCGGCTGGAACTTCGGCGAGACCACCGAGAACTTCTCCGTCCGGTACGAGGTCAAGCCGGCGAAGATGGTGCCGGGCACGTACCGGAACATCACCGGTAACGCGGCGCTCTCGCTCGGCCTGGTGGCCGCCGGGGTGCGCTCCGGCCTGCCGGTCTTCCTCGGGGCGTACCCGATCACCCCGGCCTCGGACATCCTGCACGAGCTGAGCAAGCACAAGCGGTTCGGCGTCGTCACCATGCAGGCCGAGGACGAGATCGCCGCGGTCGGCGCCGCCCTGGGCGCCTCGTACGGCGGCTCGCTGGGCGTCACCACCACCAGCGGCCCCGGCGTGGCGCTGAAGAGCGAGACGATCTCCCTCGCGGTGGCGCTGGAACTGCCGCTGGTCATCGTCGACGTGCAGCGGGCCGGGCCGTCCACCGGCATGCCGACCAAGACCGAGCAGGCCGACCTGAACCTGGCCCTCCACGGCCGGCACGGCGAGGCCCCGGTCGCGGTGATCGCGCCGAAGTCGCCGGCGGACTGCTTCCACGCGGCCCTCGAGGCGGCGCGGATCGCGCTGACCTACCGCACGCCGGTGATCCTGCTGTCGGACAACTACGTCGCCAACGGCTCCGAGCCGTGGCTGCTGCCCGACGTGGAGTCCCTGCCCGACCTGCGGGTCGAGTTCGCCACCGAGCCCAACGGCGAGGACGGCACCACCTTCCTGCCGTACCTGCGGGACCCGGAGACGCTGGCCCGACCGTGGGCCATCCCGGGCACCCCGGGGCTCGAGCACCGGATCGGCGGTCTGGAGAAGGCCGACAAGACCGGTGACATCTCGTACGACCCGGCGAACCACGACTTCATGGTCCGGACCCGGGCGGCCCGGATCGAGACCATCCCCGTCCCCGACATCGAGGTCGAGGACCCGGACGGCGACGCGCGGGTGCTGGTGCTCGGCTGGGGCTCGACGTACGGGCCGATCGGGGCGGCGTGCCGCGGCCTGCGGCAGCGCGGCCTCTCCATCGCCCAGGCGCACCTGCGCCACCTGGCCCCGATGCCGGCCAACCTCGGCTCGGTGCTGCGCTCGTACGACCGGGTGGTCATCCCGGAGATGAACCTCGGCCAGCTGGCCCGCGTGATCCGGGCCAAGTACCTGGTCGACGCGATCAGCTACAACCAGGTCCGCGGCCTGCCGTTCACCGCCGCCGAGCTGGAGACGATGCTGGAAGAGGTCCTGAAGAATGTCTGAGCCCGTCGCCCTCAAGCTCACCGCCAAGGACTTCAAGTCCGACCAGGAGGTGCGCTGGTGCCCCGGCTGCGGTGACTACGCGATCCTGGCCGCCGTGCAGCAGTTCATGCCGGAGCTGAACATCCCCCGGGAGAACATCGTCTTCGTCTCCGGGATCGGCTGTTCGTCGCGCTTCCCGTACTACATGAACACGTACGGCATGCACTCGATCCACGGCCGGGCCCCGGCGATCGCCACCGGCCTGTCGGTGTCCCGCCCCGACCTGTCGGTCTGGGTGGTCACCGGTGACGGTGACGCCCTCTCCATCGGCGGCAACCACCTGATCCACGCGCTGCGCCGCAACGTCAACCTCAAGATCCTGCTCTTCAACAACCGGATCTACGGCCTGACCAAGGGCCAGTACTCGCCGACCTCCGAGGTTGGCAAGATCACCAAGTCGACCCCGGTCGGCTCGGCGGACGCCCCGTTCAACCCGCTCTCGCTGGCGCTGGGCGCGGAGGCGACCTTCGTCGGCCGCACCATCGACTCCGACCGCAAGCACCTGCAGTCGGTGCTCCGGGCCGCCGCCGAACACGAGGGTTCGGCGTTCGTGGAGATCTACCAGAACTGCAACATCTTCAACGACGGCGCGTTCGACCAGCTCAAGGAGCCGGCGACCCGGGACGACTTCCTGATCCGGCTGGAGCACGGGCAGCCCATCACGTTCGGCAAGGACGGGCAGTTCTGCGTCGTCCACCCGCCGGGTGGCTTCGGGCTGGAGGTCCGCGAGACGGCGGGCACCCCGGCGGAGGAGATCGTCGTGCACGACGCGACGGTCACCGACCCGGCGTACGCCTTCGCGCTGTCCCGACTGCCCGGGCTGGACCTGCGCAACACCCCGATCGGGGTGTTCCGCTCGGTGGCCCGCCCGTCGTACGACGGCGTGGTGCAGGAGCAGGTCGCCACGGCGAAGGCCAAGGTCACCGAGACCCCCGAGCAGCAGCTCGCCGGCCTGCTGTCCAGCGGCGACACCTGGACGATCCTCTGACCCGACGCTGACCGCGAGCGGGGTCACCAAGACCCGCGCAAATTCACGGAAAGAGTGGCCATTCTCCGCGGAATGGCCACTCTTTCCGTGAAAGCGGCCGCCGGGGCGGGGGCGCGCGCCGGGGTGGTCAGGGGGCCGAGGTGGCGGCTTTGGGGCGGTCGTCGCGGACGTGGACCAGCATGTCGCCGGTCTCGATCACCGCGCCGGCCCGGTCGTTGAGGGCGACCACCTTGCCCCGCCGAACCAGGGCGATGACCAGTGATTCCAGCTCGCGCGGGGACCGCCCCACCTCGTCCCGCTCGGCCGACCGCATGGCGAGCGCCATGCCCTGGCCCGGGGTGAGGAGGTCCTCCACCACGTCGATCAGCGGCGGGGCGGAGGTGGAGAGGCCGAGCAGACGCCCGGCGGTGGCCGACGAGACGATCACGTGGTGCGCGCCGCTCTGCTTGAGCAGCGGGGCGTTCTCCGCCTCACGTACGGCGGCGATGATCCGCACCTGGCCGGCGGTGAGCTGCCGGACGGTCAGCGCCACCAGCACCGATGCGTCGTCACTGTCGGTCGCGATGATCACCGCCTTGGCGCTGCGGACGTGCGCCTCCTCCAGCACCGCCGAGCGGGTCGCCGACCCCTCGATGGCGACCAGGCCGGCCGAGGTGGCCTGGCGCAGCGCCGCGCCGCTGCGTTCCACCACCACGATCCGGGACTTGTCCAGCCCGTTCTCCATCAGGGCGGAGACCGCGCTGCGGCCCTTCGTGCCGTAGCCGCAGATGATGACGTGGTCCTTCACGGTTCTCCTCCACCGCGACAGGCGACGGCCGGTCCGGTACTGCTCGGTCAGGACTTCCAGGGTGGTGCCGACCAGGATGATCAGGAAGAGCACCCGGGCCGGGGTGACGAACAGGACGTTGACCAGCCGGGCCGACTGCGCCGCCGGGGTGATGTCGCCGTACCCGGTGGTGGAGAGCGACACCACCGCGTAGTAGAAGCAGTCGAGGAGGGTGAGGCCGTCCTCGTTGACGTCGCGGTAGCCGTCCCGGTCGAGCCAGACGGCACTCACCACGGCCAGGACCAGGGCCAGGGCGGCGAGCAGGCGCAGACTGAGCGCGCTCAGCGGCCCCCGCCGTTGCGCGGGAAAATGGATCACCGTCGGTCCTGCTCCGCCGCCGTCGCCTGCACGTGGACAACATAGCGGGTACGCCGCCACTCGGCCTGCTGGGTGGCCGTCATCGATACCCCGGCGTTCCGGGTGACCGCCGGGGCCGGCCGGGCCACCGGTGGCGACGATCAGCGGGCATGATGGGGATGGTCCCGGCTCGACGACCGCGAGGAGGCCCCATGTCGCTGCTACGTCGGGTGATCGGCGGGGTGCTGCGGCGGGTGCGGCTGCGGCAGCGCCGCACGCTCCGCGAGGTCGCCCAGGCGGCCGGGGTGTCGCTGCCCTACCTGTCCGAGGTGGAACGCGGTCGCAAGGAGGCCTCCTCGGAGATCCTGGCGGCGATCTGCCGGGCGCTCGGGATCAACCTCTCCGACCTCCTGGAGGAGGCCCGGGACGAGCTCCGCCGGGTCGAACGGCGGGTTCCGGCGACGTCCGGGGCGGGGCTGGCCCGGCTCGAACGGGTACCGGTCGCCCGCCGGGAGGACACCGGGCCGCACCTGCGGATCGGCTTCCACGCCGACGTCGATCCGCGCGCGGACGTCGGGACGGGGCACGCCGTGGGCAACCGCTCGCTGCCCGTCGCCGGCGCGGCCGGGCGCATTTTCCACGGCGTCCGATCGGCCCTCGGCATCAGCGGGCCCGTCGTGTCCGTGGGCGGGCCCGGTGCGCACGTCGGGTTGACGGTCGGCGGGGCGGGGCTGCGCGTCCGGGTCTTCCCCTC
>JBARAE010000747.1:0-2765 GCA_049791715.1 Micromonospora sp. | reverse complement strand
GCACGGGTCGCCCCGCGGCACCCGTCCGGGCACCGGCTCGCCGACCTCGCCGACGTCGTGCTGGACAACGGCGCGCCGTACGGTGACGCACTGCTGCCGCTCGAGGGCGGCGGCGCGGTCTGTGCGGTCTCCTCGGTCACCGCCGCGCTCCTGGCGCAGCTGCTGACCGCCGAGGTCGTCCGACGGTTCCACCAGGCCGGGGAGGTACCCCCTATCTACCTCTCCGCCAACGTCCCCGGTGGGGACGAGCACAACCTCGCCCTCGAGTCGCGGTACGCCGGGCGCCTCCGGCGGACCGCCTGACCCGGACACCACAAGGAGAGACAGAGATGTCGGTTATCCCCGAGAACCCCGGCGACCTCAGCCGCCGGACCCTGCTGCGGCGGGCCGCCGCCGCGGGCCTCCTCGTCACCCCGGCCGCCGGTCTGCTCAGCGCCTGCGCCGGCAGCGAGCCGAGCAAGTCCGACGGCGGCGGCGCGGCGAAGAGCAAGGACAACCCGTTCGGCGTGAAGGACGGCAGCGCCGTCAAGGTGGTCATCTTCAACGGCGGCCTGGGCGACCAGTGGGCCAAGGAAGACAAGGTCGTCTTCAACGCCAAGCACCCGAACATCACGGTCAACATGTCTTCCACCCAGAAGATCAAGACCGAAGAGCAGCCGAAGATGGCGACCCAGCCGAGCGACCTGGTCATGAACTCGGGCGCGGACATGATGGACCGCAGCACGCTGATCAACGAGGGGGCCATCGAACCGCTCGACGACCTGCTCACCGCGCCCGCGTGGGACAGCGAGGGCACGGTCGCGGACACGCTGCTGCCGGGCACGGTCGGCGACGGCACCCAGAACGGAAAGTTCTACGTCGTGAACGTGGCGTACACGGTGTGGGGCAACTGGTACAACGCGGCGCTGTTCAAGAAGGAGGGTTGGCAGGCGCCGACGACCTGGGACGAGTTCTTCGCCCTGGCGCCGAAGATCAAGGCCAAGGGCATGGCCCCGTACGTCCACGACGCCCTGCACGGGTACTACCCGCGCTGGGCGCTCATGGCCAGCATCTGGAAGACCGCCGGCAAGCAGGTCGTCGTCGACATCGACAACCTGAAGGACAACGCCTGGAAGGCCGACGGCGTCCTCAAGGCGCTGGAGCCGTGGGAGAAGCTGGTCAAGGACCGGCTGCTGCTGCCGGGCAAGCTCGACCACACCCAGTCGCAGCAGGCCTGGCTCGACGGCAAGGCCGCGTTCATCCAGGTGGGCACCTGGCTGAAGAACGAGATGTCGGCGACCATCCCGCCGGGCTTCGAGATGACGCTGTCGGACTACTGGCACAACGCAGACGACAAGGCGCCGAAGGACGTGTTCGCCGCCTCCGGCGAGGGCTTCGTCGTGCCGAGCAAGGCGCCGAACAAGGAGGCCGCCAAGGAGTTCCTGCGGGCGATCCTGTCCAAGGCGGGTTCGGCGAAGTTCGCCGAGCTGACCAAGTCGCTGGCCTCCACCAAGGGCTCCGGCGACAACGTGCAGGACAGCGCGCTCTCCAGCGCCAACACCCTGATGAAGAACGGCGGCAGCGAGCTCATCTCGGTCAAGTTCCAGGACTTCTACGCCGACCTGGACAAGGAGAGCCAGAACCTGTCCGAGGAGCTGATGGCCGGCCGGCTCACCGCCCAGCAGTTCGTCGACAAGATGCAGGCGGCCGCCGACAAGGTCGCGAAGGACTCGTCGATCAAGAAGCAGACCCGCACCGCCTGATCCGTTCGAGGAAGTGAGTCCCATGCGGCACGGAGTCGCGCGTTTCGTCACAGGCTTCCTGGCCCTGCCCGTCGCGCTGTACCTGCTCTACGTGGTGTGGCCCTTCGCGCAGGCGGCCGGGTACTCGCTCACCGACTGGGGCGGGTACTCGGATTCCCAGCGCTTCGTCGGGCTGGACAACTACGTCCGGCTGCTCTCCGACGAGCTCATCAGGAAGGCGTTCTGGCACAACGTGTTCTTCCTGGTCACCGTGCCGCTGTTCACCATCGCGCTGGCCCTGTTCCTCGCGTTCCTGCTCAACGTGGGCGGACGCGAGGACAGGGCCGGCATCCGCGGGGTGTTCGGGTCGAGCATCTACAAGGTCGTCTTCTTCTTCCCGCAGGTGCTGTCGCTGGTGGTCATCGCCGTCATGTGGCAGCAGATCTACCGCACCGACGGTCAGGGCCTGATCAACGGCCTGCTCATCAAGATCGGGCTGGTCGACGCGGCCAACCCGATCGCCTTCACCGCCGACCCCGAGCCGTTCCTCGGCGTACCGGCGGTGCTGTGGTGGCTGCTGCTGATCGCGGTGTGGAGCGGCGCCGGCTTCTACATGGTGCTCTTCTCCGCGGCGATGCAGTCGATCCCGAAGGACATCTACGAGGCGGCCCTCCTCGACGGGGCGGGACGCTTCCACACGTTCTTCCGGATCACCCTGCCGCTGCTGCGGGACACCATCTCGGTGGCCTGGGTCTACCTGGGCTTCATCGCGCTGGACATGTACGCACTGGTCTTCGTGATGACGCCCAGCCAGGGCGGCCCGAACCACGCCAGCGAGATCTTCGCGTCCGTGCTGAACTTCACCGCGTTCCAGAAGGGCCAGTTCGGCTACGCCTGCGCGATGGGCGTGGCGCTGGCGATCTTCACGATCCTGCTGGCCGCGGCTCAGCTGAGGATCACCCGTCGTGAGCGTATCGAGTTCTGAGGAGGCTGGACGATGAGCACGGCGACCCACGGTGGTCTGACCCGGCCCGACCAGAGCCC
>JBARAE010000746.1:0-2877 GCA_049791715.1 Micromonospora sp. | reverse complement strand
GCACCGGAGAGTGCCGGCGTGGGCCGCCGTCGAGTACGTCAGAACCGGTCGCTCGGCCGGTACGTCCCCCAGACCTGGCGCAGCGTCCCGCAGACCTCGCCGACCGTGGCCCGGGCCCGCAGCGCCTCCTTCATCGGGTAGAGCACGTTCTCGCTGCCCTCGGCGGCCGACCGCAGCTCCGCCAGCGCCCGCTCGACCGCGCCGTTGTCCCGCTCGGCCCGCAGCTTCGCCAGCCGCTCCCCCTGGGCCGCCTCGATCGTCGGGTCCACCCGCAGCGGCTCGTACGGCTCCTCCTCGTCGATGGCGAACCGGTTGAGCCCGACCACCACCCGCTCGCCCGAGTCGATCTCCTGCGCGATCCGGTACGCGGACTGCTCGATCTCCCGCTTCTGGAACCCTGCCTCGATCGCGTCCACCGCCGAGCCGTGATCGGCCACCCGCTCCATCAACTCGGTGGCTGCCGCCTCGATCTCCGCGGTCATCGCCTCCACCACGTACGAGCCGGCGAACGGGTCGACCGTGGCGGTCAGGTCCGTCTCGTACGCGAGCACCTGCTGGGTACGCAGCGCCAGCCGGGCGGCCTTCTCGGTGGGCAGCGCGATCGCCTCGTCGAAGCTGTTGGTGTGCAACGACTGCGTGCCGCCGAGCACCGCGCCGAGCCCCTGGATCGCCACCCGGACCAGGTTCACCTCCGGCTGCTGGGCGGTGAGCTGCACGCCCGCGGTCTGGGTGTGGAACCGCAGCATCATCGACTTCGGGTTCTTCGCCCCGAACTCGTCGCGCATCAGCCGCGCCCAGATCCGCCGGGCCGCCCGGAACTTGGCGACCTCCTCCAGCAGGGTGGTGCGGGCGACGAAGAAGAACGACAGCCGGGGCGCGAAGTCGTCCACGGCCAGCCCGGCGGCCAGCGCGGCCCGGACGTACTCGGCGCCGTTGGCCAGGGTGAACGCGATCTCCTGCGCGGGCGTCGCGCCGGCCTCGGCCATGTGGTAGCCGGAGATGGAGATGGTGTTCCACTTCGGCACCTCCTTGCGGCAGTAGCCGAACGTGTCGGCCACCAGCCGCAGCGAGGGCTTCGGCGGGAAGATGTACGTCCCCCTGGCGATGTACTCCTTGAGGATGTCGTTCTGGATGGTGCCGTTGAGCGCCGAGCCCGGCACCCCGGACTCCTCGGCGACGAGCTGGTAGAGCAGGAGCAGCACCGATCCGGGCGCGTTGATGGTCATCGAGGTGGAGACCTTGTCCAGCGGGATGCCGTCGAAGAGCAGCCGCATGTCCTCGATGGAGTCGATGGCCACGCCGACCTTGCCGACCTCACCGTGCGCGATCGGGTCGTCGGAGTCGTACCCCATCTGGGTGGGCAGGTCGAAGGCGACCGAGAGGCCCATCGTGCCCGCCCGCAGCAGCTGGTGGTAGCGGGCGTTGGACTCGGTGGCGGTGCCGAAGCCGGCGTACTGCCGCATCGTCCAGGGCCGGGAGGTGTACATCGTCGAATACACGCCCCGGGTGTACGGGTACTCGCCCGGCGCGCCCAGCCGGTCCTCCAGGTTTCCGGGAAGGTCCGCCGCCGTGTAGACGTCCTTGATCGGGAAACCCGACTCGCTTGACCGCGCTTCGCTCATTACCGGATGGTAGGACGCGGTCGGCCGTCGATGGGTGAGGGATAGCGCACACCACGTCGACGGTGATCGACGAGAGGTGAACAACTGGCCACATACGGTCGAGTAGGCAAACGGTCGCCGCGTCGGGTTTCGCATCGGCCGTCGGAACCAGCAAGATAGGGGTGTTGTGTCCCAGCCCCCTCGATTTCCCCCGGTGGCCTTTCTGTGACTCAGATCCCGACGTGGAGCGGCGGACCAGTCAGCCCCACCACTGGACGCGCGGCACCCGGCACGACCGTCGGCGGTCGTTACTCGCTGCGCTCCGCGGTGGGCAACGGCGGCATGGGCACGGTCTGGCGTGCCACCGACACGCTGCTGCGCCGCGACGTGGCGGTCAAGGAGGTCGTCCTCCCCCCGGGGCTGGCCCCGAGTGACCGCGACGCGATGTACGAGCGGACCCTCCGCGAGGCGCGAGCCGCCGCCGCGATCCAGCACCCGGCCGTGGTCCAGGTGTACGACGTGGTCACCGAGGGTGGCCGCCCGTGGATCGTGATGGAGCTGCTGGACGCCCGCAGCCTCGCCGACATGGTGATCGAGGACGGGCCGGTCGCGCCCCGCACGGTCGCCAAGATCGGCATCGCGCTGCTCGGCGCGCTGGAGGTGGCCCACGCGATCGGCGTGCTGCACCGCGACGTCAAGCCGGCCAACGTGCTGATCTGCTCCGACGGTCGCTGTGTGCTGACCGACTTCGGGGTGGCCCGGATGCCCACGGACGTGCAGCTCACCACGCCCGGCATGGTGCTCGGCTCGCCGCACTTCATCTCCCCGGAGCGGGCGATGGGGCAGGAGTTCGGCCCGCCGAGCGACCTCTTCTCGCTGGGCGTGACGCTCTACACGGCGGTGGAGGGACGTCCCCCGTTCGACCGGGGCGACCCGATCGAGACCATGCACGCCGTGGTCGAGGACCCGCCGGCCACGCCGCAGCGCAGCGGCCCGCTGACCCGCGTGCTGATGGGACTCCTGGAGAAGGATCCGGCCCGCCGGCTGGACGTGCACACCTCCCGGGGGATGCTGCGCGAACTGCTCGCCGGCCCGCTGACCAGCACCGCGACGGCGGTCAACTCGGTCACCGACCCGTACGCCGTGGTGCCCGTGCAGCGGCCTGCCGCGGCGCTGCGGGCGGCCCAGCCGGAGCCGAAGCCGAGCGGCCAGATCGGCGGCCGGGCGATGATCGCCCCCGGCGAGTCGCTGACCGACCGGCTCGCCGCGCTGCGCC
>JBARAE010000745.1:0-6460 GCA_049791715.1 Micromonospora sp. | reverse complement strand
ACCGATGGTTCGTGGTGGCGGCCTGGCTTGTTCTGCTCGTGGGAATCCTGGCTGCCGCTCGTGCATGGGGCGGGTCCTTCGCCAACGACCTCACCCTGGCCGGCACCGACTCCCAGTTCGCCTACGACACCGTGCGCCTGAAGTTTCCGAGCTTGTCGGGCGACGGGATGCAGGTTGTCATCCACAGCGAGGCTGGAGTCGCCAAGCCAGCGGTCCAACGGGCGGTCGAGGAGGCCGTTGCCGACGTGCGCGGCCATCCGGATGTCGCGGCGGTGCAGTCGCCGTACGGCCCAGCCCAACGTCTCGTCTCAGCGGACGGGCAGACGGCCATAGTGACTGTGCAGTTCACCCAGCGGGCGAAGGACATCGATCCGGAGTCGGTGGCCCGGGCCATGGCCGCGTTCGACCTGCTGCGTGACCTTGGACTGCAGGTGGAGTACGGTGGGCCCGCCGTGCAAGCGGAGTCGGGACCGTCCGGAAGCGAGGTCTACGGCCTCATCGCCGCCGTGGTCGTGCTTCTCGTCGCCTTCGGTTCCCTGTTCGCGATGATCGTGCCCATCGTCACCGCGCTCATGGCGCTGGGCGTAGGCCTGGCGGGCATCACGCTGCTATCGAACTGGGTGACCATTGGTACGGCCGGCCCGGTGGTGGCCGCCATGATCGGCCTCGGCGTCGGGATCGATTATGCCCTGCTGGTGGTTACCCGCCACCGTGAAGGGCTGTCACTCGGTCACGATCCCGCCGAGTCGATCTCGACTGCCATGGTTACCGCTGGCCGCTCGGTCCTCGTTGCCGGCACGACAGTCATCGTCGCAATCCTGAGCCTCTATCTCATCGGCATCCCCTTCGTCTCCGCGCTCGGACTGGCGAGCGCGGTCAGCGTGGCGGCCACGCTCCTGGCCGCAGCCACGCTGCTCCCGGCGCTGCTGGCCATCTTCGGCCGACGCCTGGATCAGCTGCGGATCAGGCGACTGCGCTCCGATCACGGCGGCGGACGGGAGACGGCTTGGCACCGCTGGACCCGCCGGGTGGTGCGACTGCGCTGGCTCGCTCTGCCGATCGCGACGCTGCTGCTGGTGCTCCTTGCCCTGCCGCTGACCGCCCTGCGGCTCGGTACCGGCGATGGCGGCTCCCAGCCGGCGGAGACCACAGCGCGGCGGGCATACGACCTGGTGGCGGCAGACTTCGGCCCGGGCTGGACCGGCCCGCTCCTGGTCACGGCGGACTTCGGCCCGAATCTGTCGCCGGCCGAGGTTCAACGGAGCGGGAGCGAGCTGCGCACCGCGATCCTGTCCGCCGACAACGTACAACAGGTGACACCGCCGCAGGTCAGCCAGGACGGCCACACCACGATCTTCACCGTCATACCGAGCGGCTCACCCGACGATGAGTCCACAGAGGACCTTGTGCATCGGCTGCGCTCCACGGTACTTCCGCAGGCCGCACCGCAAGCCGAGACACACGTCGGGGGCGCCACGGCGACGAACATCGACCTGGCCGACAAGCTCGACCAGCGCATGATCTGGTTCATGCTGCTCGTCGTGACGCTCGCCTATCTGGTGCTCCTGGTCGAGTTCCGATCGCTGCTGGTCCCGCTCGTCGCGGTCGCCATGAACCTCCTCGCGGTCGGCGCCGCGTACGGCCCCGTGGTCGCTGTCTTCCAATGGGGCTGGTGGCCCGCGGCTCTCATCGGGGCCTCGCCCGGCCCGGTGGAGTCGTTTGCTCCGGTGATGCTCTTCGCCGTGCTGTTCGGGCTCTCCACCGATTACGCAGTGTTCCTGTTCAGCCGTATCCACGAGGAGTTCCGGCGCTACGGCGACGCCCGACGGGCCGTGGTCGACGGGATGGCCGCCACGTCTCGGGTCGTGCTCGCGGCAGCTTCGGTCATGGTGGTCGTCTTCGCGAGCTTCGTCCTCAACGAGCAGCGGACGGTCAAACTGTTTGGTTTCGGGCTCGCTATCGCAATCGCGATGTACGCGCTGATTGCCACGATGGTGCTCGCCCCGGCCCTGCTCGCCATGCTCGACCGGGCCGCATGGTGGCTTCCCGCCTGGGCTCGGCGGGCGCCGCCGGCGGCTCATCGGGAGCTGGGACACGACCCCTTCGAGGCCGAGCTCGATGCTGCCGACATCGAGCGGGGCCCGCGTGGCAGCACTACCCACGAGTGAGGCCGGTCCCCATTGGTCCCGTACCACCAAGCCTCCATGATTCGGCCGTCCAGCCGTCCGGTGAGGGCCTGTGGCCGGGGTGGCATCCCGGTCACGTACTGGGCGGTCCGGGAAGGCCAGGCTCCGCAGTCGCCAGCAGGACGACACCATAGGCCGCCAGCGCGGCAGCAGCGACGGCTACCACCGCGGAGTCCGCTCCGATCGTGGAGCCCTGTCCGAGCAGGACGAACCCGATGGCAGCTGCGGTCACCGGATTTACAATCGTCAGTGTTGCCAGCGGGGCGCCGAGCCCGCATCGGTATGCCGCCTGCGCCAGGAGCAATCCAGTGACGGCGAACGCAGCGATCAACAACGCCGTACCGGCGACCGCGACGGTGATGACCCGATCGGCTGAGGCGTTGCCCATCCGTAGCAGTTGTGTCTGGGCCAGGACCGAGGCCACACCGGAGGCCATACCGCTGCCGGCTGCCAGGCGGAGGCATCGGCCCCGTCTCAAGCGGGTGCGGGTCAGGGCGAGCGACGCGAGAATCGCCCCGGACAGTGCGGCGACCCTGGGGATCTCATCGTTGCGCAATGCTTCAACCGGCACCCCGGTGTCCGTGGTCAGGAGGATCCCGGCCAGTCCCGTCGCGGCCGCGATCGCCCCGCGCCACTGTCGACTTGTCACTGGACGCCGTACGAGCGCCGCCCCCATCGGCAAGGCGACGATGAGGGTCAGCGTACTGAACGATTGGACGACCGCCAGTGGGCCGTGCCGCAGGGCGAGCACGTGCAGCCCGGCACCCCCCGCGTTGAGGACCACGGCAAACAGGAATCCGGGCTGCACATATCGCATCGGGCCGCTGCTGCCTCCGGCCGCAAGCCGCTCCTGCGCGACGGCCGCGAAGGCGTATGCGACAGCAGCCAGAACGGACAGGAGTACCACCAACAACGGTGGACTCATTGACCCCATGTCGGATCCAGTAGGACATCTACATGTAGGTTCGCCGCCCGGGTCATGGGCCACCGGTCTTCCCGACGATTTCCGACCAGGCAGCGTCCGCTCCCCCGCGACCGACCCAGACGACCAGAATGGAGGCGCCGATGGCGCCGGCCAGCGTCACGAGTGTCGCCCCTACCACGGCGAGGCACTGTCAGCCGAGCCGAGGCGCACCAGCCGCCGACTATCTTGTCCGCCGCATCTAGAACAGGCCGTCTGGGCAGCCGGCAAGACAACCGTCGTGGCGTGCACGACGAGCGCGTGAGGCGGCAGGCCGAAGATTGTGTGAAACATTGTGCCGCTCCTGATGGTGACCGGGCCGCCGTAGGCCCGACCGCCTCGGCACCCTCGAAGGATAGGCAAAATGTGACAGCAGTGTCTAGCTTTCTGCCCTGCGGGCGGCTGGTGAGAGTGCCGAACATGAGATCGATCACTTCCGGAGCGCTGCCGACCGCCAACCGAGATCCGGCGACAGCCTCGGGCCGTACGAACAAGGGCCTCGGGCGCAGCAACGCCGACCGGGACCTGCCCTCCGAGCGCCGACGACGTCCCGGTCAACCGGCCCGCCACCCGAAATGCACGAAAGGCACCTCATGAGCGACAAGCCCGGCGTCCTGTTCGTCGGCGTCCACATCGCCGGCCGCTCCCAGTTGGCCGCCGGCCGGCTGCGCCACTTCGCCGGCGACCGGGTCGAGGTCCGCTCCGCCGGCTCCGCCCCCCGCCGACCAGTTCAAGCCGGCCGCCGTCGAGGCCATGCCCGAGGCCTGCATCGACATCAGCGACCAAACGTCCAAACTCCTCGAGCACGGAGACGGCGGAATCCTCCGACGTCACCGTGACCATGGGCCGCGGCGACGCCTGCCCCGTCTCGCCCGGCAAGCGGTACGAGGACTGGAAGCTGGAAGACCCTGCCGGCAAGGGCATCGAGGCCGTACGGTCCATCCGCGACTGACCCGCCCGCCACCGGCGGGGACGGGTAAACAGGGCCCGCTACCTGCAAGCTGACGGTGCCGGTCCTGGTTCCACCGGTCTATCGATGGCGTTCGTGGAACGATGGAAGACGTGGGAACTGCGAAGACTGCTACGCCTACTATCTCGCCGCTTGCTGGCGAGCCGATTAAGGGTGCCGATGCCGAACGGCTCGCGGGAGTGCTGAAGGCAGTCGCCGACCCGGCCCGGCTGCGACTGCTCAGCCTGATCCAGTCCGCCCCGGAGGGCGAGGCGTCCGTGAGTGACCTCACCACGCCGCTCGGTCTCTCCCAGCCGACCGTCAGTCATCACCTTCGGATCCTCACCGAGGCCGGTCTGCTCGAGCGCGAGAAGCGCGGCTCTGGGCGTACTACCGCCTGGTGCCGTCCGCGATCGCCGCGATCGCCGACCTGTTGACGCCGCCTCTCAAGCGGGCGACGAAGAAGGCCCGCTGAGCCGTACTGTAAGTGGTCCTCGCGAACCACGGCCTGCTCGCCTTCGGAGCCCACCCGGTGGGTGCCGCGCATCTCGTCGAGGCGCTCGAGGACGCGGCCGGCCGCCGAGCTCGGTGCTACCGACCCTGGAGAGATGACTACAAGCGGGCAACCCCATCCTGATGCAATTCGACGTGCTGGCGCACGGTCAATGGGTAGCCCAGTCGCAGGCACTCGCGTCGCGAGCAGGTACAGGTGCCGGCGGAGCACTGGGTTGCCGATGGACTGGCTGCGGTGAAGGCGATGGCCCGCTTGGCGCTGTCGGGCACGGCCAGCGCGAGTCCACGATCTTGATGTCGCCGCGCTTTTCAACTGTTGACAGTACGGGCGACAAACGGATCATGTCCCGGGCCACGTTGAACACCGCCGACGCCTGGCGCTTGCAGGGCAAGAGCGAACTGATGGCCGCGATGGGCCTGTACCTGCTGATCTTCGACGGTGAGTGGTCGACCGAGGCGATTGGTGCCGCGTCCGACAATTGCGGGCCAGTTCGATCCAGACTTCGGAGAACTGCCGGACCCACTTGCCCCAGAACGGGCTGCACTTCACCGCACCGAAGATGGGGGCGCCGATTCCGTCCGTGCGCCAGAGCCCGGTTTCCTCGTCCTTCCAGGCGCTACCTCGCTGCCACGGTTCCAGCAGGGATGGCTTCTTCTTCCATTCGGACTTGGTGAGCTAAATGCACGGTGGCCTTTTCGATGAAGTTGATTGCCTTGAGGGCTCGACTTTTGCTGAACTACGCTCCCGTAGGGAGCCCTCGTGTGAACAATGGGCACCGTGCATTTACTTCCTTCCGTGCTCGCGCAGGTAGGCTGCGCCCGCTTCGAGGGCTGGAGGGTGGTTTATGCCTGAACCAGGTCGGGAATGCACCGCCATGGACCGGGTGGAAGAACGCAACCGAGCAGCAGGCGGCCGACCAGGTGTGGGACGCGCTGATGAAACTTTCCACGATCGCAGCCAGGTCCAGGCACCAGCAGCGGGAGCTGTACCCCCTCATTCGCCAAATCGTTGACGCGGTGGTGGCCCGAGGGGTGCGCGCACCGGGTACCGGTCTGTTCGTCCCGTGTCCGGTGTGTAATGCGACGGTGGGGCAGAGATGCATCACCATTCCCGGACATACCCTGCATGACAGCATCCACCCGGAGCGCGTCGAGCTGTGCAAGGAAACGATTGGCCGTTAGAGTGCAGCGCCATCAGGTCGCGGAACGCCTGCTCAGGCGCTTGTCCTGGTACCAGGAGGAGACGTACGGAACGTCGGGCTGCTGGCGCATGTACGCCAGGTTGTCGCGCATGGCCTGCGCCGCCTGGCTGCCGTCGGTGTCGTGGGTCTTGCGGTCGACGCCCCACTCACCGAGGATCAGCCGCTTCTTGACCTCGGCCCGGCGTGCGTACTGCAGCGGGACCGCGTTGCGCTCGGTCGGGGTGCGGTAGGTGCTGTCGCCCGTGTCGTAGGTGTCGAATCCGATGGCGTCCACCTCGGCGTAGCTGGCCACAATTCCGAAGTCGTTCCAGAAGGTCGCGGAATGGCGCTTGGCGTAGTACTCGGTAAAGATCGGCGTCTGCCGGACCTCGCTGCGGCGCGGGTGGCCGGCGAGCGCGTTGATCAGCGCCTGCCACTCCGACCGGTAGGTGGCGGGGTCCGGGTCGCCAGCCGAGGTGCCCTGCTCCGGCTCGTGGTCCAGCGTCAGGTAGAACGGCGTGGTCCAGGCCGCCGGCCGCGAGCTGAGCAAGGTGGCCACGTCGACCGGCCAGTCCTTGAAGCTGTACAGCAGGGTTGCGGTACGGGGGACTTCGTTGAAGACGGCCCCGGTTCAGCTCTTGAGCCCGGAGCCCGGCGTCGAGTACAGGCG
>JBARAE010000744.1:0-11123 GCA_049791715.1 Micromonospora sp. | reverse complement strand
GTCGGCTGCTCACCGACCGGCTGGCCTGGCTGGGGATCATCACCACCATGGTGATCCTCGCGGCCGGACAGTTGCTGCTCCTGGCCGGGTCGTACCCGACGTACCGGGAGGCCCTGCACGACGTCGCGTTCACCACCATCACGGGTGAGCCCCTGCAGGCCACAGACGGGTTTGCGCAGATCCTCGAACTGCCCCTGGCCACCTATTCCGTCGTGGTGTTCGCCACCCTGGCCGGCGCGCTCGGTGCGTTCTTCCTCAGCCGCGAGCGGGACGACCGGGAGTCCCGGCCGGAGGAGTGACGGGCGTCAGGGCCGCGGCCGGTCGCTGGACCCCGTCGTGGCCGTCGTGCCCGTGCTCCGGCGGGTCTTGGCCTGCCAGGGCCAGCGGCCCTCCAGTTCCACCTCGAGCGAGAAGCTGAGGAAGGTACGGACCACGACGATCAACGCCAGCACACCGACGCTGTGAAACGTGGGCGAGACCGCCACGGTGCGGATGATGTCGCCGCCGACCAGGAACTCCAGTCCGAGCAGGATGGCCCGACCGACGCCCTGCCGGAACGGTGGGTAGACGGCGACGAGCTCCCGGGTACGCCAGTAGCGGTAGACGAAGACCACGGCCGCGATGATCACGCCCACGGCGATGACGACCACGCCGGCGAGATCCAGCAGCGCGCCGACCCGCTGGACGATCTCCTTCGTCGACACCATCCACCCCCTTTCCGGTCAGGTTGGAGAAATGGGACAGGTGAGATCGGCTGGCACGCACAGGCCGATGCTCCCCAGCCGCAACGCCTGACGGACGACCTCGTCCGGAGGCAGGTCGAGACACTTCAGCTGGTAGGGGCAGCTCAGCTGCCGGCACGGTGAGCGCGTTCGTCCGGGCGGACCACCAGCATGCGCCCCTGGCGGCCCCAGTCGGCGGCCGTGTCCGGCCAGCGTGGCAGGGTGCTCCCTTGGCGTCACCCCGCCGCCCTACCCGCCGCCGAAGGGGACAAACGTCTCGCCGGTCCCGGCCGGGGAACCCGGGCGCGGTGCCACAGGCAGGTACGACGTGACCGGCGGCCAGCGGCTGCGGGTCGGCATGGTGCACGGTCTCCTTCCCGCCCAGGTACCCCGATCCCCCGCATCGACCCCTCCCCACGACGCCGATGTCGGCGTTGATTCCGAGGCTGATCGGGTAACGGAGCGCCGACCTGGTGGCTTGCACAGCTGGGGCGACACCGTGCCCCGGCTCGCCCGCGCGTACCGGGAACTGCAGTCCGTTCACTGACACCGAGGAGAGACCGATGGCACGCGACATTGCCGGGATGACCACCGGCGAGCTGCGCAAGCAGGCGGAGAAGGCCGGTATCAGGAACACCGACCAGATGAACAAGGACGACATGATCCAGGCCCTGGGCGGGACGGCGAACGCCAACCGCGGCGGTGGGCAGCGGCAGAAGGATCCGCGGCCGAAGGGCGTCAGCCCGAAGGACTACAAGAACATCCCGGGCAACCAGACCTGACGGGTCCACGGTCCGCACAGGACGACCAGCGACGCCCGGATGCCGGTGATGGTCCGCGTGGAACCGCCGGCATCGCGGCGTTCCGGCCGGCCGTGCGTCTGCCGGAGACGCCGCCGGAGGAACCCATGAGCGGGACGAGTGGTCGGCCCACCGGATCCGCCACGCTCCGCAGGCCGTTGACGCCGATGCTGGCGGCCACAGTGGACGTGCTTCCCACCGGGCCGGGCCTGGCGTACGAGCCGAAGTGGGACGGCTGGCGGGCGATCGCCTTCCGTGACGCCGACGACGTACGCCTCCAGTCCCGGGCGGGCCGGGACCTCACCCGGTACTTCCCGGACGTGATCCGTAGCCTGCACGCCGCGGTACCTCCGGATGTCGTGCTCGACGGCGAGCTGGTGGTCTGGGCGGGCGGCCGCACGGACTTCGCCCAGCTGCAGAGCCGGGTCACCGCCGGGTCCCGCCTGCCGGAGCTGGTCCGCCGGCACCCGGCCCACTACGTCGTCTTCGACCTCCTCGTCGACGCCGCCGGGCACTCCCTGCTGGACCGTACGCTGGCCGAGCGGCGCGCCCTCCTCACCGATCTGCTGCGGGACGCCCCGGCCGAGCTGGTGCTCTGTCCACAGACGACGGACGCCACCCAGGCCGCCGAGTGGATGGCCACCTGGACCCGGGCCGGCGTGGAGGGCGTGGTGGTGAAGCGCCTGGGCAGCCGGTACGAACCCGGCCGCCGCGGATGGCGCAAGGTACGGTCCCGGGCGTCCACCGAGACGATCGTGGGTGGCGTCACCGGAACCGTCGATGACCCGGACACGCTGCTGACCGGACGCTTCGACCAGGAGGGGAGGCTCCGCTACATGGGGCGTACCCACCCGCTGCACGGCCGGCAGCGGCGGGAGCTGGCCAAGCTGCTCCAGCCCGCTCCCCCGGGCTCGCCCACCCCGTGGCCCCGCCCGCTCCCGCCGACCTGGGCCGGGCAGCTCGACGGGGCGGAGCCACTGGAGTACACCCCGGTGGAGCCGACGCTGGTGGTGGAGATCGAGGTCGACACCGCGTACGAGCACCACCGGTGGCGGCACCGGGTCCGGTACCTGCGGGTCCGAACGGAGGTACCTCCGATGGACCTTCCGCGCATTTCCGCTGAGGGGTCGAGCGGCCCGCCCGAGCCGTTGGGACCTGGCGGTTGACCGCGTCGACGCGTGCAGGAGTCGAGGCTGACGTCGAAGTGCGGCAGGGGTCAGGCGGGCCGCCGGCCGTACTCGTCGTCTGTCACGTGTTCGCCCCACTCCGTCTCCCGTCCGTCCTGCCCCGGCGCGAGGCCGTCCCAATACCCCGGCCTACCCGAGCAGGGCGTCTGTGCCGCCACCCGGGCGTGCTACCCGTTCAGGACGACGACAGACACCCACGCTGGTGGCGGCAGCCGAGGTTCCGTTCATCGCCGTCAGCATCGAGTAGTACTCGAAACTCGAACGGGGCTCCCTCGCCGGAGTGTCGCCGTCCGTGCTCAACGCCATCGCGCGGGCGCTCCAACTCGACGACGCGGAGCGGGCGCACCTGTTCGACCTCGCCCGAGCCGCGGACGGCAGCAGCGCCCTCATGCGACCCCGCCGCCGCACCGCGAGGCAGTGGTCGGTGCGCCCCAGCCTGCAATGGACCCTCGACGCGGTCACCCAAGGACCCGCGTTCGTGCGCAACGGCCGCATGGACCTGCTCGCCGCGAACCGGCTCGCACGAGCTTTCTACGCCGACGTGTACGCCGATCCGCAGCGCCCCGCCAACATCGCCCGGTTCACCTTCCTCGACGAGAAGGCGCATCGCTTCTACCCGGAATGGGATCTCGCCGCCGACGTCTGCGTCGCCATCCTCCGCACCGAAGCCGGCCGCGATCCGCACGACAAGGACCTCCACGACCTCGTGTGCGAGCTCTCCACCCGCAGCGGGGAGTTCCGCAAACGCTGGGGAGCGCCCACAACGTCAGGCACCACGGCACCGGCGCCAAGAACTTCCGCCACCACATCGTCGGCGACCTGACCCTCGTCTACGAAGGGCTGGAAATGGCCGCCGAACCGGGCCTCACCCTCACCATCTACACCGCCGAACCCGGCTCTCCCTCGGAGGATGCGCTCCCCCTGCTCGCCTCCTGGGCCGCCTCTGAGGAAACGGACACCGACGGACGAACCACCGCTCCCACCGACTCCCCCAGCGGCCGGCTGCGCCCCTGATCCTGGTACTCGACGCCCGCCGGAGTGCACGATCCGGGTGCAGCGGTATTGCCACTCGTGGGTGATTCAAAAGCGACAGATCTCCACATTCGCTGCAATCGCGCACGCTGCAAGAAGGTGGACGCCGATAAGCAGGGGTCTCTGATCGCTGGAGGACAGCGGCATGTTCCGTCGGATCACCGGAGCCCTCCCACGAGTTCCCGTGGTGCTCGTCGCCTCCTGCGGCCTCGTTCTCTCCGCCGGGGGGTCGGCCGGAGTGGGCGCGGTCGCGGATACCGTCGCGCACCGGGCCGACGGCGGGCCGTCCGCGGGTCACTCCGTGGACCGGCGGGTCCGGGCGGTCATGGCGGACATGACCCTGGCGGAGAAGATCGGCCAGATGTTCGTCCTCCAGGTGAACGGCGACACCGCCACGACCACGAACCCCACCGACATGGCGGCCAACCAGGCGCTCTACGGCAGCGATGTCCGCAACGGCGCGGAGTTGCTGGCGACGTACCATCCCGGCGGCATCATCTACTTCAACGCGACCAACAACCTGAACAACCCGCAGCAGGTCGCGCTGCTGTCCAACGGGCTGCAGAAGGCGGCGTTGGCCGACGACGGCGTGCCGGTGCAGATCAGCACCGACCAGGAGGGCGGCTTCGTCAGCCGGATCCCGCCGCCCTCGGCGATCTCACCGGGCAACATGGCGATCGGAGCGACGTTCGACCGCGATCTGTCGTTCTCGACGGCCGCCTCGACCGGCCGGCAGCTCCGGGCGATGGGCATCAACATGGACCACGCCCCGGTGGTCGACGTCAACACCAACCCCCGCAACACGGCCGACGGGACACGCGCGTTCAGCGACCGGACCAGAACGGTCTCCGCGTTCGGAGCGGCGGCCGTCGCCGGGTACCAGAGCACCGGCATCGCCGCCACGGCCAAGCACTTCCCCGGCCTGGGCAGCTCAGATACCAACCCCGACACCGGGGTCGCGGTCGTCAACGAGACCCGCGAGGAGATCCTGCGGACGGACATCCCCCCGTTCCGCGCGGCGATCGCCGCCGGGGTGAAGTCGATCATGCCGACGGCGGTGATCGTTCCCGCGTTGGATCCCTCCAGGACACCGGCCATCCTGTCCGAGCCCATCGTGACCGGCCTGCTACGTGACACGTTGAACTACGACGGGGTGATCGTCACCGATGCGCTGCGCGCCGATGCCCTGAAGGACATCCCGCAGGATCAGGTGATCCTCGGCGCCATCCAGGCCGGCAACGACGAGCTGCTGCTGCCGACGGATCCGCCCGCCGCCATCGCCACCGTGACCGATGCGGTACGCAACGGCACCATCAGTGAGCACCGCATCGACCAGTCGGTGTACCGGATCCTGCGCATGAAGGTGGAACTGGGGCTGTTCGACGATCCGTACACCACGAGCGAGGCGGTCGACTCGACGGTCGGGACCGAGGCCGAGCAGCAGATCATGGCCGACGCCGCGAACCGCTCGATCACTCTGCTGCGCAACCGGGCCGGTGTGCTGCCGTTGCCGACGGACTCCGGCGGCCACGTGCTGGTCACGGGCTGGGGCTTCAACACCGTCCCGTCTCTGGCCGACAAGCTGTCGACCAAGGGGCTTGTCGCGACCCCGATGTGGACCGGGTCGCCGGACCGGCAGACGATCGACCAGGTGGTGGCGGCGGCCACCGCCAGCGATGTCACCGTGGTGCTCACCAACAACGCCTGGGACGACGTGACCCAGCAGAACCTGGTCAACGCACTGCTGGCGACGAGCACCCCGGTGGTGACCGTCGCGGTCGGGGGACCGTACGACATCGCCTACTTCCCGTCGGCCCCCACCTACCTGGCGGCGTACGGCTACCGTGACGTCTCCCTCGACGCCCTGGCGGACACCCTGGTCGGCACGGAACCGACCGGCCGCCTGCCGGTCACCATCCGCACCCCGGACGGCACGCGGGTCCTCTACCGCTACGGGTCGGGCATCGGCTACCCGGACGGCGACCAGGGAACAGCCCCGGGCCGGTCGGAGTGAGCCGGCCACGCGGACCGGTGACCGCCGGAGGTTACGCGGCGGCGCGCCGGTGTCGGCAGGCCGCAGACGTCGCCTCTCCACCTAGGCCCGGTGCCTCGTCCCCGCCACGTTCTGCTCGGCCGCGCTGGCCCCGGTGCTGGTGGTGGTGCCGCTCAGTTGCCGCGCCGAGTTGACCAGCCCCACCAGGCTGAACGCCTGAGGGGTGTTGCCGAGCTGGCGGCGAGCCACCGGGTCGTACTCCTCGCTCAGCAGTCCGACGTCGTTGCGCAGGGCCAGCAGCCGCTCGAACAGCGCCTCCGCCTCGGCGGTGTCGCCGATCCCGTGCAGGGCGTCGACCAGCCAGAAACTGCACGCCAGGAAGGCCCCCTCACCGCCGGGCAGGCCGTCGTCGGTGCCGTGCTCCCGCCGGTAGCGCAGGACGAAGCCGTCGTCGCAGAGTTCCCGCTGTACCGCTCGGACCGTGCCGGCCACCCGGGGATCGGTCCACGGCAGGAACCCGACCCGGGGGATCAACAGGAGCGCGGCGTCCAGGGCCGGCTGGCCGTACGCCTGGGTAAGGTCCCGCGCTCCGGGTCGAAGCCCTGGTCACAGACCTCCCGGTGGATCTCGTCGCGGACCGCCCGCCACCGGTCCACCGGGCCGTCGAGGCCGTGCCCCTCGACAGCACGGACCGCCCGGTCGAAGCCGGCCCACGCCATCACCTTCGAGTGGACGAAGTGCCGCCGCGGCCCCCGGACCTCCCACAGTCCGTTGTCCGGCTGGCGCCAGCTGCCCTCCAGGTAGTCCAGCAGTGCCCGCTGCACGTCCCAGGCCGCCTCGGTGGCGGCGATGCCGGCCTCCCGGCTCAGGTGCAGGCCGTCGAGCACCTCGCCCCACACGTCGAGCTGGAGCTGCTCGGCGGCCGCGTTGCCGACCCGGACCGGCGCCGCGCCCTGGTAGCCGTCCAGCCAGGGCAGGGTGCTCTCGGGGAGCCGCCGGGTGCCGTCGAGCGCGTACATGATCTGGAGGTCGGCGGGGTCGCCTGCGACGGCCCGCAACAGCCACTCCCGCCAGGCCCGGGCCTCGGCGACGTAGCCGGTGCCGAGCAGGGCCTGCAGGGTGAAGGTGGCATCGCGCAGCCAGCAGTACCGGTAGTCCCAGTTGCGGGGGCCGCCCGGCTGCTCGGGCAGTGAGGTGGTGGCGGCGGCGACGATGCCGCCGGTCGGCGCGTAGGTCAACGCCTTGAGCAGCACCAGCGAGCGCCGCACCGGCTCCGCCCACCGTCCCTCGTAGTCGCAGCGGGCGATCCACTGGGCCCAGTACCGCTGCGTCTCGCGCAGCGCGCGGCGCGTGTCCACCGGCGCCGGCGGCCGCTCATGCGAGGGCCGGTAGGTGAGCACGAAGGCCACCGACTCCCCCGCCGAGACGACGAACTCGGCGGCGGTCGTGCCGTCCGCGCTGTGCAGCGGCACCTCGGCGTGCAGCCACGCGGCGTCCGGGCCGGCTATGGCGGCCAGGTCGTGGCCGTCGTGGCGGAGCCAGGGGGTGATGTGGCCGTAGTCGAAGCGCAGCCGCAGCCGGGTGACCATCGGTACCCGGCCGGAGACGCCCTCGACCACCCGGACGACGTCGGCCGCCTCACCGCGTGGTGGCATGCAGTCCACCACCCGGACGGTCCCGTCCGGGGTGGTCCACTCGCTCTCGAGCACCAGCGAGTCACCCCGATAGCGTCGCCGGGTCGCCGGGCCCCCGCGGGCCGGGCCCAGCCGCCAGTGTCCGGCGGTGTCGTCGTGCAGCAGCGCGGCGAAGCAGGCCGGGGAGTCGAAGCGGGGCAGGCAGAGCCAGTCGATGGAGCCGTCGCGAGCCACCAGCGCCGCAGTCTGCAGGTCCCCGATCAGGGCGTAGTCCTCGATCGGTGCGGGCACGGGCCCTCCTCAGTCGTCGAAGGTCAACACGACCTTGATGTCGTCAGGTTCGGCACGCAGCGCCTCCGCGAAGCGGTCCAGCGGCACCCGCCGGCTGATCAGCCGCTCCAGCCAGCCCCGGTCCGCCGCGGCCAGCGCCTCGGCGGCCGCCGCGTAGTGCCGCAGGTTGGCGTTGACCGATCCGACGACGACGTCGTTCTCCAGCACCAGTTCACGGTTGGTCGCGCCGGCATCGACCGGGATCCGCCGCCCGCCCGAGGAGACGCCGGTCAGGCAGACGATGCCGTAGGCGGCGGTGCCCGCCGCGGCGTCGAGGACGACCCGGCCCACGCCGGTGGCCTCGACGACCACGTCCGGCTGTACCTTCTCGGTGACCTCGGTGACGGGGGCGTGGTGATAGGTGGCGCCGAGGGCTGCCACGGCTGCCGGCTTCGGCCCGTCCTCGACGACGTCCAGGACGTGGACGTCGAGACCCCGCTGGACGCCGACCAGGGCGGCCAGCAGGCCGATCGGTCCCGCCCCGGTGACCAGCACGCGCTGCGGCGCGAACCAGGCCCGCTCCCCCACCCGCTCGATCTGCTCCCACGCCTTGGCCACCACCGAGGTGGGTTCCATCAGGACGCCCACCGACTCCAGCCCCGGTTCCAGCCGGACCGCGTAGTCCGTCTCCAGCGTCCACAGTTCACTGCCGTAGCCGTCGCGCTCCTTGATGCCGCGCTCGGTGTAGCGGCCGTTGCGGCACATGTCGAACTCACCGCGGGCGCAGGCACCGCACGGCTCCGGATCGGGCCGGCGGACCACGCCGACCACCAGGTCACCGGGAGAGAATCCGCTGCCGGGCGGCGCCTGACGGACCCGGCCCAGCGACTCGTGCCCGAACACCAGCCGGTCCCGCCCGGGCGGGCTCCAGCCGTACGCGCCCGAGACGATCTCCCGGTCGGTGCCGCAGATGCCCAGCGCCACCGCCTCGACGAGCAGCTCCGCGGGCCCCGGCGACGGGTCCGGCAGTTCGGTCACCTCGGCGGTGTCCGCGTTCAGGGGTCGTACGGTCAGGGCGCGCACGAGTTCTCCTCGGAGGGGTCAGCGGTGGACGACTTCGGGGGCGGCGGTGTCCAGGGGCACCGCCGCGCCGGGGACCAGCCCCAGCTGCACGGTGGGGCGCGCCCCAACGGCGGTGAACAGCCAGTCGGCGGCGGTGCGGGCCCGGTTGGCCGGCAGGGCCAGCAGGTGGTAGCCCCGGGCCACGGCCCGAGCCAGCGGGCCGGAGAGCGGCAGGTGCAGCGGGTCGGCCGTCGCCTGCCAGCCGCCCAGGTCCACCACGAACCCCAGGTCGTGGTGCCGGTACGGGCGGCGGTCGCCGATCCCGTACGACGCGGCGATGTTGTCCGCGGCGAGCCGGCCCTGTCGTACGGCGTGCTGGGCGGTCATCGGGGTGAGCTCCCCGGGCCGGGCGGGATCGGGCACCGCGGCGGCGTCGCCGCAGGCCAGGATCTCCGGGTGGCCGGGCACGGCCAGGTACTCGTCTACGGTGACCCGCCCCCTGGCCATCGGCAGGCCGGTGGCCTCCGCCAGCGGGTCGGGGCGGACCCCGACGCACCAGACCAGGGTCCGGGACGGCACGAACCGGCCGTCGCTGAGCCGCACGCCGTCGGCGGTGGCCTCGGTGACCGAGGTGCCGAGGCAGACGTCCACCCCGCGCTCGCGCAGCACCCGCTCCGCCGTCCGGGACATCCGCGCGTCGAGGCCGGGTAGCACCTGGTCGGCGGTGTCCAGCAGCAGCCAGCGCGGCCGTACCTCGCCGAGCCGCGGGTGGTGCCGGGCGATCTCCTCGGTGAAGAGCTGTCCCTGCGCGGTCACCTCGGTGCCGGTGTAGCCGGCGCCGACCACCACGAACGTGCACCGGGCTTCCCGCTCGGCCGGGTCGTCGGCGGCGTCCGCCAGTTCGATCTGCTGGATCAGGTGGTCCCGCAGGTGCAGCGCCTCCGGGATGCCGCGGAAGCCGTGCGCGTGGTCGGCCACCCCGGGGATCGGCAGCAGCTTGTTGACGCTGCCCGCCGCGAGCACCAGCCGGTGGTACGCCAGCCGCCCGGCCCGGCCGTCCGGGTCGACGTAGGAGACGGCGCGCCCGTCCACGTCGATGCCGTCGACCTCGCCCAGCACCACCTGTACCCCGGGCAGCGTGTCGGCCAGCGGCACCGCGACCCGCCGGGGGTCCAGCACCCCGCCCGCGACCTCCGGCAGCAGCGGCAGGTACAAAAAGTAGTCGGTCGGATTCACCAGCACGATGTCCGCGGCGCCCCGAGCCCGCCGGGCCAGCCGCCGGGCGGCGTGGAAGCCCGCGAATCCCGCGCCCACGATGACGATCCTGGGTCGAGCCATCACGGCCCCCCTCATCGGTCGAATGTCGTTCCTCGTCCCTCCTTTCGCGCTACCCTGGCCGGCCGCACGGAAACCGCCGCCCGGTGGTGCCCTTCGGACCGGTGACCGGGATTACGGCCGGCCATGCCAGCCAACCTTGCCTCCGGACAGCCGTGAACGGGCGGGTGCGAATCCCGGCGTGGATGGTCGGAATGGCCCGAGAACAGCCGGTCGCGGGACAACTCATCGGCCACGACGTCAGCCGCCATCGGCGAGCCGGGCCGGCCTGGGGTGAACTACTACCGCCGCCCGGCGGACCGCTCGCGCTGCGGCAGCACGGTGTAGCGCGGATCCGCCGCCGAGGCCGTGCCGGCATGGAAGTAGCCGAACTTGGTCAGCACGGATTCGGCGGTCAGCGCCAGTCCGCCGGCCACGTCCAGGGCCCGGCTGCGCCGCACGGCGGACACGGCGAGCAGTCCCAGTCCCGCCCGGGCACACCAGCGGGATGCCCGCAGCATCCGACCGGGCCGCCCCTGCGACAGCGGCTCGGCCACCATCCCGAGTCGGCGGTGGATCGCCCGGTCGAGGATCTGGGCCGCGACCGACCCGGCGATTCCCGCCACCCGGGCCGGCGCCGCCTCGTCTGGCGGCGATGCCGCCGTCACCAGCCCACCGGCGGCGGCGAGCGCGCTCGCCCCGAACAGGTACGGCATCTCCCGGTGCGCGTCGTGCCAGACGGGAACGGCGGTGTTGGCCATCAGGGCGCCCGTGTACGTGGTGATGGCGGGGGCGAGCACCGAGGCGGCCAGCCCGCCGGGGCGGGCCGCGCCCCGGACGAGTTCCGCCCAGCGGCGCGGGAGCAGCCCGGACACCTCGTCGAGGGCCGCGACCGCGACGAGCGGGCTGAATCCCGCGAGCAGCCACGTGCCGATCGACATCGGGGAGGTCGGCTTGACGACGCGCAGCATGTGGACGAAGCGTCCCGGCCGTCCGAGGTCGGAGACGAGCACCCCCAGCGACAGCCCGGTCGCGCCGGCCGAGATGAGCCGGGCGGAGCGGCGCAGGGCCGGGCGACCGGTGAGATCGGCGCCGGCGGCCAGCAGCGC